>DAOUTY010000136.1 GCA_030668425.1 Chloroflexota bacterium | reverse complement strand
ATACCTATAGAGTTGGGCAAGGACAGCCAGATTGTAAGCTGGCTGGACAGAGAAGACAGGCCTCTCTCCAGAGAGGTCATGGATGTAGGCCCGGAGTTCAAGGGTTTGTGTGAGGCAGAAAGAAATATCATCGAGGGCGTGGAACTGGAGTTGCTCGTGCCGATAAAGAGCAAAGGCAAGCTGATCGGTATTCTTGCATTGAGCAAGAAGGAGTCAGGCGGCCATTACTCCAGCGATGATGTAGACTTAGTCATAACTCTGGTACATGAAGCGGCGGTAGCTATAGAAAATGCCCAGCTTTACGCTCAAGCCAGGGAGAGGGCTCATATCGATGAGTTGACCGGGCTATACAATCACCGCTATTTCCACGAGCGCCTTGATGAGGAGATATCAAGGTGTTCTCGCTTTGGCGATATATTTTCCTTACTCTTCTTGGACATGGACCTTTTTAAGACGTACAACGATATCTATGGTCATATTGAAGGTGACAATATCCTCAGCAAAGTGGGGCAATACCTGATGGGCGCAATCAGAGGGATAGATATGGCTTTTCGCTATGGCGGAGACGAATTCACGGTTATTCTGCCACAGGCATCTCTTGACGATGCCTATACGGTAGCTGAGAGGGTACGCAAGACGATAGAAAGCGAAATGGACTCCAAAGGAGTTGCAATGACTTGTAGTGTAGGCATAGCTTCATGGCCTACTGATGGTGTTATGCGGGAAGAGCTTCTTCGGGCGGCAGATACTGCGTTGTATTACAGCAAGGAAGCAGGGAGGAATCGAATAAGCTTGGCCTCCGAAGTTACGCGCTCGCGCGCTGGGGCAGTGGGAGTTAGGCTGGAGGGGGAAACTGGCGTGCTGAGCACAATATATGCCTTGGCGGCCACGGTTGACGCCAAGGACCATTACACGTACGGTCATTCGAAGAAGGTCAGCAAATACACGGCGGAAATCGCCGAGGCGCTCGGCTACTCTGAAGACAAGATGGCCATAATACGAGCGGCCGCCTTGCTGCATGATATTGGGAAGATCGGAGTCTCAGACACGGTGCTTTTGAAGACGGGCGCTTTGAGTGCTGATGACTGGGAGTCGATACGTGCTCATCCTAAGTTGGGGGTAGCGATACTGAAACACGTTGATGGCTTGAATGGGTGTTTGGCTGCTATCCAGTATCACCATGAGCGGTATGACGGTACTGGCTACCCGGCAGGGCTGAAAGGCGAAAACATCCCCATTGACGCTCGGATTTTGAATGTGGCAGATTCCTATGATGCTATGACTTCGCTGCGCCCTTACCGTGAGGGCAAAATGTCTTCGGAGGAGGCTCTGGAGGAAATAAAGCGTTGCTCAGGTAAACAATTCGATCCCGGGATTGTGGATGTCTTTGTTGCTCTAAAAGAAGGTCAACCGCCACGCGCGAGTAAGCTCAGGATAAGTCCTGTAGAAACACATAGGGCAGGGTGATTTATGGATATCAACGGACTTCTCGAAGTAGCTATGCAGTGGGGAGCATCAGACGTTCATCTTGGGGTGCCAGCTTGTCCCATGCTGCGCCTCTGCAACGAGCTCATCCCTTTTGGAAACGAGCCACTGACTCCTTTGGCGGTAAAGGAAGTTTTTGAGTCTATCACAACGGAGAAGCAGCGGGAAGCCTTTTATGGGGAGTTGGAGCTTGACTTTGCCTATAGCATCTCCGGCATCGGCCGTTTTAGAGTCAATGCTTCTATGCAACGGGGAAGTATCGCGCTTGCCATCCGTTGTCTGCCGGTCAGGGTTCCTTCTATTGATGAGTTGGGTCTTCCTGACATCTGCAAGTCATTGATCCTCAAGCGAAAGGGGCTGGTCCTGGTGACTGGCCCTACCAGCAGTGGCAAGTCAACCACGCAGGCCGCGATGATCGATTATCTCAATGAAAGGGAGAGCAGGAAAATTGTCACAGTTGAGGATCCCATTGAGTATCTGTACTCCAATAAGAAAAGCTTTATAGTGCAGCGGGACCTTGGAGATGACACGCTGTCGTTTGCTGCAGCGATGAGACATGCACTGCGGCAGAATGCCGATGTAATTCTTGTCGGAGAAATGCGTGATGTAGCTACCACGGCTGCAGCTATAAACGCCGCTGAAACCGGTCACCTCGTTCTGGCAACGGCCCATACTCAGGGCGCTGCCGATGTTATCGATCGTCTCATCAGCGATTTTCCTCCATCGCAGCACGAGCAAGTAAGGGTACAGTTGGCGATAACGCTTGAGGCGGTGCTGTCGCAAATTCTGGTTCCACGAGTTGACGGGAAAGGGAGAGTAGCCGCATTCGAGATATTGCTGGCAAATTATGCGATCCGAAATCTGATTCGTGAGAGGAAGATTCACCAGATCGCAACGGTAATTGAGACGAGCAGTCAAAATGGCATGCAAACCCTGGACCATGCTCTTGGAGACCTGGTGAAGAAGGGTATTATCGATGCAGAGGAGGCCCTGCTCCGGGCACAGCGGCCGGAGCAGATGGAGAAGGATTTGTTGCCCTATTTCAATAAGCGACGGAAAAAGACGGAACCCGAGGGAAAAGCCACTTCTTTTGCAGTTAAAGAAGCGGCGTGACAAGTTTGGGTTGGCACAGTAATACTACCAATTGAGGGGTCTTGTCAAAGCTCATGGTGGCTTGACAAGAGGAAGGTAGTCGAATACGTGAGCTTGACAGTCATATCGGATTTGGTTAATCTGAGGCTGTCTGTGATAAAATAAAACCTTGGAATTGGCAGATATATGCGACAGAGCAGGAGCTTTGTAGGAGAAAGATAGATGGCTGATTGGAGTGCTTCACAGGAGAGCAGAGAGTTGGGCATTGCGCTGGTGAATGGGTCTTTCATTAGCGATTCGGATCTTGCGGCCGCTGAGGAGATGGTTGCTCAAAACAATAAGAAGTTGAGCGAAGTCCTTGTGGAGCAGGGTCTGATAGACTCCGAGGTGTTGGGCTCTGTGCTCAGCTTGAAGTATGGTGTGCCTGTTGTAAATCTTGCTCGCGTGGAGATCCAGCCCGAGGCTATAGCGCTGGTGTCTGAGGAGGTTGCCAGAAAGCATAATATCCTACCGATATCGGTGGATGGTGAAACTCTGACTATAGCCACCAATGAGCCGCATGACTTTCGTACCGTCAACAGTATAGCCGCGTTAACGCGAAAAAGGATCGAGACGGTGATCCCCGTCGGTATGAGCCTGGATGAAGCCATAGACAGCAACTATACGCTGATGTCGCAGATTGAGCAGCAGATCAGTCAGATAACAGGGCTCAATTTGGATGTAAATGCAGCATTGGCAGAGGGCGCGGAGGTCGATGTACTTCGGCAGGCTCCCATTGTTCAGGCTGTGGATATGATACTTACGCAGGCGGTACGAGACCGAGCCTCGGACATTCACATACAACCCCAGGAAGATTGTCTCCTTGTGAAAAATAGAATCGATGGTGTGCTGCACGATGCAGTTCGTTTGCCACTGGGGGTTCACACAGCCATCCTGACCAGGATTAAGGTGATGGCTAACCTGAATATTGCTGAGCGGCGCCGGCCTCAGGACGGCCAGTTTGGCGCCAATATAGGCGACAAGAAGGTTGACTTCAGGGTGGCCACAGTTGAGACCGGGCATGGAGAGATGGCGGTGCTAAGGGTGTTGGATAAATCTATGCTGCTGATCAGACTCCCGGACTTGGGTATGAGTCCCACCGTTCTGAAACCGTTTGAGAAACTATCGACGGCCCCATTCGGGATGATTCTGGTAAGTGGTCCTACGGGTTCGGGCAAGACAACCTCCTTGTATGCAACTTTGCAGCAATTAGATGCCAAACAGCGTAACATAATGACCATCGAAGATCCGATTGAGTACAGTTTCAGGGGCATTAACCAGATTCAGGTAAACAGGCAGGCTAACATCACTTTCCCCGTGGGGTTGCGAGCGATCATGCGCCTCGACCCTGATATTATCCTCGTTGGTGAGATAAGGGATGCTGAGACTGCTACTACTGCTGTACAGGCGGCTATCACAGGGCACCTCGTGCTGAGTTCAATCCATGCTAATGATGCTGTAAGCGCCTTGATTCGTTTGGTTGACATGGGTGTGGAGCCATTCCTCGTTACCTCGGCAGTGATTGGCAGCCTCTCCCAGAGACTGGTGAGGCGTGTCTGCCCCTATTGCAGACAAATGGCCGAAGTATCGCCATCTGACACTGCAGCCTATGAGGCGGAGATGGGAGAGGCGAGGGACAAGTTCTCAGTTGGCCGGGGATGTAACTTCTGCTCCCGAAGCGGTTACTTGGGTCGCGTGGGGGTGTACGAGCTACTCGTACTCAGCGATGATCTAAGAAAGATGATAGTGCGGGGGGCGTCCGCGAGTGAGCTCAAAGAGGAGGCACTCCAGCGGGCAATGGTTTCTATGCATCGTGATGGTATGGAGAAGGTCAAGGACGGGATGACTACCCCTGGTGAAATCATACGCAATGTGTTCACCATCCTCTAGCTGTCTCTGATTGCCCGCAGTTACCCCAATCACTATTTATCCCCTGTTCGTAGCTAGTCCCCTGGGTCAAAAGTACTATGGACATTAAATAGACCGTCTTGTAGTATTAGTATAAATTTGGGAATGGTATAGAATAACACAAGCATTACAGGGGGAGTGTGACTATGGAGTTCAAATATACTGCGGCTACAGCTGATGGTGGTGCAGTCAGCGGGGTCTTGTTTGCTGATAATGAGTATGGCGCTGAGCGGATACTGTGGGACTCCGGTCTTACCATCATCAATTTGAGGAAGCGAATAAAGATTCCCGCGCCACACCAAATGTTGCCCTCTTTTTTCGGGGTGAAGCGGCGGGACGTGATACAGTTCAGCAGGAATATGGCCAGCCTCCTTGAGGCTGGCATCCCCATCTTGCGAGCCTTGTCGATACAGACTCGTTTTGGGAAGCGAGCTTTCAGGGATGTGCTAACGGAAGTGGTCAGCGACCTTGAAAAGGGAAGCCGATTCTCAGAAGCGTGCAGCAAGCATCCCTCTGTTTTTCCTCCTTTCTACGTTTACCTGATGCGAACTGGTGAGGAGGTAGGTAACCTGTCACAGGTACTGAGGGATACGTCCGGTCATATGGAGAGAGATGAGGTTACGGCAGCCAAAGTCAAGCGCAGTCTGGCCTATCCAATGTTTGTGATGATACTTGCAGTTGGCGCT
>DAOUTY010000172.1 GCA_030668425.1 Chloroflexota bacterium | reverse complement strand
GCCACCATTTACGATGACTCACACCCACGTGAAAAACCATGTGGTGGGGGTGTTACACCTTTCGCCTTGGAGAAGTTCCCGCTGCTAAAAGGCGTTACCAGTTCATATAGATACGTCGATAAGGTGCTGTTCATATCGCCGGAAGGTGAACAGGCGATGGTTGGCGGCCGGACCATTATGAATGTATCGAGGGAGCATCTGGACAGCTATTTGCTGCAGACGGCTATAGATAGTGGTGCGATATTGATTGAGGAAAAGGTTACTGGTATAGAGGATAAAAGGGATGGCTGGCTTATCAGGACAGAAAAAAGTGAATACCACTCAAGGCTGGTAGTAGGAGCTGACGGGGTAAACAGTGTGGTACGCAGGACGACTGTCGGCCGCATCCAGAGAGAGAATATGGCTGCGTGTATCGGCTACTTCGCAAGAGGCGTGGAGCGGGACTACAACGTCATGAGGTTCTTCAAGGATTTCAAGGGTTATGCCTGGATATTTCCGCGGGAAACACATTCGAGCATCGGGGTCGGCCTGGACATAAAGCAGGCCAAGAGCCTGACGAAGTATCTGAACGGGTTCATTGAAGAATACTGCCCCAATATAGAGAAGATTTCTCCCTTTGGAGCACTGGTGCCGGCGGCAAGTGACCCCCGGTTCTACGAAATCCCGTGTTCGGGGAAGAACTGGATTCTCATAGGTGATGCCGCGGGACATGTGGACTCGATACTGGGTGAAGGCATACGCTATGCGCTTTGGGGGGCGGAACTTGCAGCCGAGGCTATCGTAGATGATGACCCGATTAAGTTCGACGTTCTTTGGAGAAATGTTTATTATCGGGATCTCGTTGAGGCATGCAGACTCCGTGAATTCGTTTACGATCCAAATATGCTGGGGCTTGGTGTGAAGATGATCTCAAGGAGCGAGACCTTCGCGGGAATTATGATGGGTGTGATTGCGGGAGAGCAAACGTATAGAGGATTGAGGGGGAGGGTAATCGCCAATTTGCCCCAGATAGTCTCGGAGGCCAAACGAGGCAACACCCTGAAAAAGACGTAGGACCGCACATATGCGGAGAACTATAGAGACATGGCAGAATTTCATGTCGTGTATGGTGGCAGGAAGTAGCGTGCAGGATACTTCGAGAGATTGAATCATGGATGAACTGGTGGCAGGTATGTTGAAATCTGCGCGGGAATCGGGAATCGAGACCTGTGTGGAATTCGAGGCAGACCTCCTCGTTCCGGAAGAAAGAATCAGAGAATACTGCTATGAGAACAAGTGTGGGAACTACCGTAACAACTACATGTGTCCGCCTCATGTTGGTTCAATAGAGGAGATCAGGGCTCGACTCAGCACGTTCCGGCGGGGTGTTTTGCTGCAGTATTCAAAACCCGTAGATGTGAGAAATGACATTGTTGGGGTGAGACAAACCAAGGTAGATTTTCACAGAAAGATACTTCGCCTGGAGGCTGTCCTTAAAGAGGAGGGGGTTGACGGCGTATGGGGGATGATCGGCGGTAGCTGTGCGTTGTGTGAGGTTTGCAAAGCTGAGTTCGATGAGCCCTGCCCGTTTCTGGACGAAGCAAGGACATCATTAGAATCGATAGCAATTAATGTCCTTGCTTTGCTGGATAGATTTGATCTGGATAACGAGTTCCATCCAGACAGGATAACCTGGACAGGTTGCATCCTTTTTTGAAACCCGGCGATTGGGAGGCTAGTTCAGGAAGTTCCGTTGGTGGTTTGCATACTGAGTTGTTATGGAGTGTCGGATTAGACAGGGAAAGTTGGGGGTAGACTAGGATGCTTGTGGCCAATCATATTGACGAGGTGACGCAACTCAGGATGGGGCGTGAGGTTGGTGGAAAGGTGCTTTACTGGGTTGCGGCGTACCTGGTTGAAGGACTGCTCATCGATACGGGCTGCCGGCATACGGCTGAGGAACTGGCAGAGTTCCTGGAGGGTAAATACCTCAAGCTTGCCGTAAACACACACCATCACGAAGACCATGTTGGTGCCAATCATATCCTGATGGAGAAAGTCGGCATCAAAATATTTGCCTCTGATAAATCGATTCCTTTCATCAACCGAGCTACGGAGATGCCCCCATATCGTGAGGTGGTTTGGGGTTATCCAGAGCCAACTCAAGTGGACCCCTTGCCTGATAGGATAGAAACCGATAATTTCCGTTTTGATGTGGTCGAGACTCCGGGGCACTGTGAGGGACACGTAGCATTGATAGAGCCAACCAAAGGTTGGTGCTTTTCTGGTGACCTTTTTGTTTCACGAGAGCCAATGGCCATCCGCCCGGAGGATGACATAACGGAGACCGTGAGGTCAATGAGGAAGCTTATTGACCTCGAAACTGATAAGCTTATTCTGTTCACTTCTGCGGGCAAAGTGGTGGAGGACGGCCGCGAGGCTCTTCAATCCTGCATAGAGTATTTCCAGGACCTGTCGCAAAGGGCAAAACAACTTGAGGGGCAGGGACTATCCGCAGGTGCCATTCGGGATAAAATTTTTGGTAGAGAAACCTCCCTGGCGGGCCCTTCTGAAGGAGACTTCTCGGCTGAGAACATGATCCGAGCCGTTCTTCGTGCTGAGCTTTAGTATTCACCGGGAGTAGCACAGTCAGGCGGCAGCTACGGTCACTCCTGAGGGATCTCTTCCCCTTGTCTCAAGGTGTGAATAAAGAGGATATGCGTAGTAACGCCAATCGCTATTACAATCAGAATGATTCTGATTGTCAGAGATTGAACTGCAAAAGCGGCTGAACACCCTATTGTTATCCAGAGCAGGGCGATTGTTGTAACCTTCGACTTCCACGGGATTCCTTTTCCTTCGAGGTAGTTCCTGATGTAATTCCCGAACCACCTGTTGTTCAGGAGCCAGTTGTAGAATCTTTCGGAACCCCTGGCATAGCATGCAGCACTGAGCACGAGGAAAGGTGTGGTGGGCAGAAGGGGTAAGAGTGCCCCAAGAATTCCGAGCCCCAGGAAAAGACTGCCCAGAATAATCCATATTCGCCTGGTCAAAGTGCTCGCGATATGTCTTATATCACTCTTTTTCATTTTGGTTTGTTCTGCTGGGCCCTCCTATTATAACGTTTGCAGACTGGGCGGTCGACACACTAGCTCAGATCGCTGTGTTTCACTGTGTAAGAGGTTACGAGATGCCCTTTTGGCGTTATGAGATGTCGGATGAAGCAGGGGGACGGGGTGGCGGCGGTCGCTCGCCGGCAGCATAGTGCTCAAGGGCTTCGGCCATGGCAGGGTCGACCAGACTCTCCTGATGGAACTCTCGCTCCAGCTTCAGTCCTTCACGCAAGGGCAGCGACAGCCCCTCGTACACGCTGCGGCGGTCGTTGCGCAGGCTGATCTGCGGATATGTGGAGATAGCCTCAGCCAGCTTCAGGGCACGAGCTACCGCCTGGCCTTCGGTGACGACCTCCTGGACAAGCCCAATGCGGAGTGCATGGTCGGCGTTGATCTCCACGCCGGTCTCGATCAGGTAGAGGGCATTGCCCAGGCCAACGATTCTGGGCAGGCGCTGCGTGCCGCCGTCCAGAAGGGGAACGCCCCAGCGGCGATTAAGGACGCCGAAGCTGGCGTTGCGCGCGGCGATGCGGAAATCGCACCAGCAGGCCAGTTCCAAGCCGCCCGCCAGGCAGTAGCCGTTAATAGCAGCGACGGTTGGCTTGGTGAGGTCGGTGATGCGGCTGATACCCATCGGGCCAGAGTCCTCGGCACCCGGGCGCGATAGCAAGCTTTCCAGGTTCTTCAGGTCGGCCCCAGCGCAGAAGGCGATGTCGCCCGCACCGGTGAGAATTAGGACATCGAGGCTCTCGTCGTGGCGAAAAGCCTCGACAGCCTCAAAGAGCAGCCCCGCCGTCTCACCGTCCACGGCGTTGCGGACTTCCGGCCGGTTGATCGTTACAACGAAGGAGCGTCCCCTGCGTTCGGTCTCGATTTTGGACATAGCAATGCCTCCCGATGTCACATAGTGAACTCTTTTCAGCGCGGGGTCAAGCAAACCGAATTGCTGGAGGTTGAAAACCTTGAATATGCTTTAGCACTCCACTACATGCACTATAACTTCGCAAGGATTCATAAGACGCTTGGCAAGACGCCCGCAATGGCAGCAGGAGTAGCAGATCATGTGTGGGCTTTAGAGGAAATTGCTGGGTTGGCCGAATAACTACCAGCCTTGGGGTTTTGTAAATACGCCTTTTGAATCAGTTAATTGTGGCGCGAACTGACATTT
>DAOUTY010000230.1 GCA_030668425.1 Chloroflexota bacterium | reverse complement strand
TCAGCATTTGCAGTCCGTTAAACTCACGGACTGACATTGGCCCTGGAGACAGAGCAGGGAGGTTCGATATGAGAAGACTTGATATGAAGAGGATAACCACTATCGGCATACTGGTGCTGGTTAGCATTGTGCTCGTGTCGATGGCCGGGTGTGGCGGGCAGGCACAGACGGATTCCTCTGTAGATGCGGCTTCCGCAGATGAAGTGCGAACGTTTTCAAAGTACAACTTCTCCTTTCAATGCCCTAAGGATTTCTTGATCTGGCAGGATGGATTGCTGGATGAGGAAGCTAACGAGAACTCAGGCCTGGTTCAGGCCACACCAGAGGAAGACAATTACCCGCTTTTCGCGGTAAGCTGGATAAGGACATGGCAGTGGGGCTTGGAAGGCAGCCTTGAAGCCGGTTTCGCCGGAATTGAGAACTGGGAGGGTATTGTAAATATAACGAAGGGCAATGTCGTAGAGACAACGAAAACGGGACAACGCATGCTTCTTCAAGTAGGCCATCGCATGCTTTATCAATACTACACCGCAACCACAGAGACTCAAGGTGAGATTGTATACGGTGTGGTGGGGGCTTTCTATTGCCCTGACACCCAAAGGACGTTCAGTCTGGTAACCATGCAGAAGTCCACAACTGGAAGCTCTTCGCAGGAGGCCCTTGCATACTTCGAGGGTTATGTGGACGCATTTGTTTGCCACTGACATGCAGCAGCGAAGCTTCGGCTAGCTAATTATTCTAATTCCGATACTAAGCTATTCCTTGGCCAATTCAATGTGGTACTCCTTGCCCACTGTACAGAAGTCTTTAGCACTCTGGGATACTTCTCTGGTTATCCTCGCAGTGTTGCCTCTGGCCACTATCAGTCACGCAGGAACGGTACATCTTCATTTTATCCAACAAACGCCCCCGCACCAACGTAAAAAATGGCCCTAAATACCCACTCTAAATAGTACATAATGGTGATTGCCACGCCTGCCTGGGTAAGAGCAGAATGTTTGCCAAGGAACCCGAGAGGATAAAAGCGATGTCTGACAAGAACGGCGAATCCTGCCCCAAACTATATGAATGCCCCAGAATTCGGATGACGCCGATTATCAGAGCGCTCCTTCGGTGCAGCGCCGATGAGGCTATGAAGTCCATCTGTGCCAGCTGTGACGAGAACCCCAAGGTTCAAAAGGTCAGCCGAAGAGAAAAGGTGTTGGTCGAGAAGAGCAGTTGATATCATTAGCCCGACAACCCCAGGCAAGATAGGCCTAGCAGTCCACAGCGATTCAACCAGCGCCTGCTCCGATTCCCCCTTCTGCCACTGCTCACCATGCTGCACCACTTATCGACGATATCTCCTCCTCCATGAGCCCCGGCTTGGTGCCGGGAATGTTCTCCTGTACATTCGGCACCTTTCGTTTGCACAGGACCAGCCCTGTGTCCTGGTGAAGAATACCAGCCACTTGCCTTTTACAGGATAAACGTTATTGCTGCCGCAAAACGGGCACAATGGTTGCCGTTTAGATTCATCAAGACCAGCGTAATACTCGTCTTCCCTTTTAGGCATCCTTCACCTTTAGCCTCAATCTCAGCACAGTCCTACCCGACGATGATTTCATCCAGGGACCGCTTGGGAACATGATGTACACCCTCGCTATCGCGCCAGTACTTGATATCCCCTGTCGTCCCGACTGTTTCGATTACAACCGTTTCCTTGGGATTGCCCAGAGCCAGAACAAGGAGTATCTCATAGTGATCCGGTATACTCAAGGCCTTGCGCAGCCCTTTCTTCTCCACTGCCCCAATCATGCAGCCGCCCATACCCCTCTCCGTAGCACCCAGGAGAATGCTCTGAGCCGCTACTCCGTGGTCACAACCCATAGGATGGCTTGTCTTTGTGTCTTCAAGTATGATGATATACGCCGACGGCCTTTCTCCCTCAGACGGGCCACGCCAGTCCTTCAGATAAGCGGCCCAGGCGAGGTGTGAGAATATCGAAGCATTCTTTTCGGGATCGCAGGAAAGGATATATCTTAGCGGCTGCATATTTGCCGCCGACGCAGAGAGCCTCGCTAGGTCAACAAGCTCCCTCAGGGTATCAAGCTCTACGGCAACATCCTGATAAAACCGCCGATAGCTTCTGTTCTTCAATATCAGATCTCTAATCATCCCAGCCTCCTCGTTGTCATTGTTGAAGCACACACCCTCGGCGGCAAGAACAGCATTGCTCAGGGCTTGCTCGAACTCCCTTATGGTAGTATAAATATCACAGTGGTATATCACAAGTGGTATGGATTCATCCTTGTAATCCACAAAGGGTAGAGGGGAGGCACAAATGGGAGTAAAAACAATTCTGACCTGTACCATGTTCCTGTTGATTTCACTTGTCGCTGTGAGTTGCACCACCGGAGTTTCCCAGGAAGAGCACGACAAAACCAGCAGTGACCTGGCGCAGGCACAGGCTGAACTGGCAGAAGCTGAGGCGAGCTTGGCTGAAACGCAAGCTACGCTGTTGGAGACCGAGGAGATGCTCACCGGGGTTCAGGCAGAACTCGATGCCATCAAGGCAAACCCGCCCGTCTTGGAGGTGGATTTCATCGACATCGGTGAAATAACGAGGCTTACCAATCTCAAATTGACCAGGGAAGCCTCGGAAGGCAGCACCTACGTCGTTGAGTGCCAACTGGAGCTAATAGATGAATTGCCAGGGCTGGTAAACGTCGTGGATGTCGAGCTCTATATTGATTACAGGTTTATTGATTCCGATAGATGGATTGACGTCTCCTCGTCCGGTTTCGTCACCACCAAGTCGAATATCAGGCTCGATACAGGCCTGGATGACTTCGTCGAATCAATAACGCTCAAGATTATACCCGCTTTCAAGGTATATGGCACTTAGATTGCGTTTATCGGTCAACGCGCATATGCGCTCGCAACGATCGCCTGCAAAGG
>DAOUTY010000148.1 GCA_030668425.1 Chloroflexota bacterium | reverse complement strand
GGCAAGCGTATGTGATCCGCAGAGGCTTCGCTGGCTACGCCCGGCGACCGCATTTGCTACTGCTGCTCTTGTGCTGCTACTCATGTTGGATTTTCTCCAGGTCGTTCCACAGCAGGGCGGGATTGATAGTCGGGAGGTATTTAACGAGTCTCCTGCCCAGGTTATGTTGTCGCCTGCTCCTGGAGGAGAGGATACACTTGAAGTAAGTGGTGATGAGCCCGTGGAGGTTCTATCTCCGCCGGTACCGGCTCCCGCGGATAAGATCCCGACCGGGGGTGCTGATTCTGACGAACTCGTTGTTAGAGATGCTAACGGTGGTGAAGAGGAGGTTTCGGCCGAGCCTTCAGGAGGTTGGCCATTGCGCCAGATAGAGATAGGCATAGGGGTAGTGCTTCTTGCCCTGGTTGCTGTGATGCTCTTTGCAAGGCGGCAGCGCCGAAGCTGGAGCAGGGTATAGATGGTATGAGAAGATGTCGAAGTGCGCCTAAATAGCTGGCAACTAAGTCTGTACCTATTGTCTCGACTCGGGACGATGGACAAAAAGGAGGTTGAGAAATGAGAAAGGTCGTGCTATTGGTAGTAGGTTTGGTTCTAGTGGGTGCAGTGCTGCTATCAGGCTGCACATCTGAGGAGAACGCGAGTACTGAGGTTGGGCAGGGATCATGGTCTACGCAGGATGTAATGGCTTTACTGGCAAGTGATAGCTCGCAGCAGACAGGGGTCTGGGTAGCAGGTACAGGGAAGGTGACGGTAGTCCCTGATATTGCTATCCTAACCCTGGGCGTTGAGGCTCAGGCATCTACTGTTACGGAAGCTCAGGGCGACGCTGCAACTGCAATGACCGAGGTCATGGCTGTGCTCACTGCTAACGGCGTTGCCGAGAAGGACATCCAGACCAGGTGGTACAGCATCTCCCCGGTGACGAAGTGGATCGACGATTACAAGGAGCAGATCACTATTGGCTACAGGGTGACTAATACGGTGACGGTGAAGGTCAGAGATATCGACAAAACTGGCACCATCATCGATGCCGTAACTACGGTGGGTGGAGACCTGACCCGAGTCCAGGGGATCAGCTTCACGGTTGACGACACCGACGCCTATTACGACGAGGCGCGGGAGAAGGCTATCCTTGACGCTATGGCTAAGGCGGAGCAGATAGCGTCCGTAGCCAATGTCACGCTGGGAAAACCGATGTATATCAGTGAGATGAGCAGCCCCGTGCCTCCGTATCCTGAGAGGCCCTATATCTATGATGAGGCTGTTGGGGCGACCACTCCTATAAGCGCTGGAGAGATGGAGATAAGCATCACGGTGCAGATGGTGTACGCGTTACAGTAGATAAAGCGTTAGAATAGGAGATCGGGTATTGAGGGGGGTGCTGCCTGCGACATCGTCGCAGGCAGCACCCTTTACTCGTCTGTAGTTGCACCTCAGTGAGCGAGGTGATAGAATTACGTTAACTTGGTGATGTCGCACAGGTATTGTAAGGGCCGACAATATGCTTAGCGACTGCACTATCAAAGAGGAGACTAGGCAGTCAGGGTAGAAGATGTTCACTGGGATTGTCGAAGAGGTAGGCACAGTAAAGTCATTTCAGCCGGGCAGGCTTACAATCTCGGCTGTGGAAGTCCTCAAGGGGACCAAATTGGGCGGCAGCATTAACGTCAACGGGGCTTGCTTAACGGTCACTGCCATGAGCAACAATAGCTTCTCCGTCGATGTGATGGCTGAGACCATGCGACGTACTAATATTGGGGCACTGCTTCCGGGACAGGGGGTTAATCTGGAGCGGTCGTTAGCTGTAGATGGCCGCTTTGGAGGACACTTCGTTCAAGGGCATGTGGATGGTACGGGAAAGATCGTCTCCATGATACCAGAGGGGGAAGCACTGTTGATGGAGGTGGCTGCACCGCTGAGCATAATGCATTATCTGGTCGAAAAAGGGTATATTGCAGTGGATGGGATTAGCCTTACCATTATTCGTTGTAATGCGAACCGATTCACAGTGTCGTTGGTAGGCTATACGCAGAGCCGTACTACATTGGGAAGCAAGAGGGCCGGTGATGTGGTGAATCTGGAAGTTGACATAATGGCCAAGCATATGGAAAGAATGATGGCGGGAAGCAAGCCAGGCATAAGCCTTGAATTTCTCGGTGAGCAAGGCTTCTTGACTAACTAGACGTTGAAGGATTGGAAATGACGCTGGCGACGATACAAGAAGCAGTTGAGGACATAAGAGCGGGGAAGTTCCTGATTATTGTCGATGACGAGGGTCGAGAGAATGAAGGCGACCTTGCTATCGCTGCGGAGAAGGTCACGCCGCAGGCAATTAACTTCATGGCAAGATATGGCAGGGGGCTCGTATGTATAGCCATGACCGGGGAAAGGCTGGATGATCTGAGGATTCCCATGATGGTTCATGACAATACTTCGAAGTTCGCCAGCCCTTTTACCGTGTCCGTTGAAGCCAAGCATGATGTAACTACGGGCATCTCGGCCCGTGATCGCGCACTCACAGTAAAGGCTCTCATCGAGCCTGCTACCAAACCTGATGACATATCCCGTCCTGGCCATATGTTTCCCCTGCGAGCAAGGGATGGTGGCGTTCTGGTACGTGCTGGCCATACTGAAGCGGTAGTTGATCTGGTGAAGATAGCCGGCCTGTATCCGTCAGGGGTTATCTGTGAGATTATGAGCGAGGATGGAACGATGGCGCGATTGCCGGAGTTGGAGTCAATTGCGGCTGCGCATGATATCAAGATAATAAGCGTGGCCCAGATCATTGCCTACCGCCGCCTGAACGAGAAGCTGATACGTCGTGTGGCAGAGGCAAGCTTACCTACGAGGTATGGGGATTTCCTCGCAGTCGCTTACAAGAGCGCTATCGATCCTGATGAGCACGTTGCTCTGATCAGGGGTGAGTTGGACGGCGACCGGCCGGTGCTTGTCCGTGTGCATAGTGAGTGCCTTACTGGCGATGTGTTCCACAGTCTGCGCTGTGATTGTGGAGAGCAAATTGACCTTGCCATGAAGGCCATTGCTGATGAGTCACGCGGAGTATTTCTATACATGCGTCAGGAGGGGCGAGGCATCGGCTTGCACAACAAGATCCGTGCGTATGCTCTCCAGGACCAGGGGCTGGACACTGTGGAGGCCAATGAGGCGCTGGGTTTTGAGAGCGATATCCGTGACTATGGTATAGGCGCTCAAATTCTGGCGGACATCGGGGTGCGTAACATCAGGTTGCTCACAAACAACCCGCGGAAGGTCATCGGGCTCGAAGGATATGGGCTACAGGTGGTGGAGACGGTGCCTATTGTCTGTAAGCCGAACCCGCGAAATCGCAGGTACCTTGAGACCAAGCGTGAGAAGATGGGGCATCTGTTGACACTTGACGATTGAAACTAGGAGGAGCGAAATGGTGGCTAAACGATACGTAGGCAAGCTGCTGGGAGAGGGGTTGAAGTTTGGGGTGGTGGTATCACGGTTCAATGATTTCATTACGGGCAAGCTTCTGGAGGGAGCGCAGGACGCGCTGTCTCGCCATGGTGTTAACGAGGAGGATATCGATATCGCCTGGGCTCCTGGCTCTTTCGAAATACCTCTTGTTGCAAAGAAAATGGCCGAGTCTGGAAGATACGATGCGGTGATTTGTCTCGGTGCCGTGATCCGCGGTGGAACACCGCACTTTGATTACATTGCCTCTGAGGTTAGCAAGGGTATAGCTAAGGTGGGATTGGATACGGGACTGCCGGTCATTCTAGGTGTAATCACTGCTGATACCCTGGAGCAAGCCATAGAGAGGGCAGGGACGAAGTCAGGCAATTACGGCTCTCAGGCTGCGGTACACGCAATTGAGATGGCAAACCTGGGCAAGGCAATAGCAGGCTCCTAGTAGCCGAGAAAAGCCAGGCAGCAAGTGCTCTCCAATTGCCTGGAACCCCTATTAAGTGATCTTGTAGACGTGGTCACCAGGCCGTACTCGGTCAGGGACTTTGACTCCTATGGAATCCCCTGTATTACCTTGATTCACATCCACATTGTCGATTTGCATCGACTCCACTGTAAGCTCGACGTCGGTAGTGTGTCCCTTGATGTGGATTGTATCCCCTGCCTTGAGTGTTGAGGTTAAATCGATGCCTGCCACTACCGGTTGGGCAAAGAACGCGCTTACCTTGCCGATTTCTTCCTCTGGCATTTTCTCACCTCCCGTCTAGTTTGATTTTTGGTTGCTAGTATATCTATTCTTGCGGGGCAAATCAATGCCTATCTCTTGACAATAATATTGGGACCTATATATAATTGTGTGTAGAACTAATGTTCTCATGAGGGGCGGGAAATGATGCGGCGTATCTTGCATGTTGACATTGACGCCTTCTTTGTCTCAGTAGAGCAGACGCTCGATCCTGCGCTGAGAGGTAGGTCGGTGGTGGTTGGCGGTGACCCCAACAGCCGAGGTGTGGTTGCCTGCGCTTCCTATGAGGCGCGAGTCTATGGGCTAAAGGCTGGAATGTCTCTAGCAGTTGCCCAGCGCCTCTGCCCTCATGCTATCTTTCTTGGGGGCAACTTCTATCACTATCGCAATGCCTCAGCGAGATTTCTGGGTATCCTGTCTGAATTCACGCCTGATGTTGAGCCGTTAGGGCTGGAAGAGGCTTTTCTTGACCTGACTGGGTTTGAACCCATCTATGGGCCTGTCAGGGAGACCGCGCTGAGGATAAAGGGGCGGATAAGGGGGGAGTTGGAGTTAACTGCCTCGGTAGGGATCGCCGGATCGAAGGTAGTGGCTAAAGTCGCTTCTGACCTGTCCAAGCCTGATGGATTAGTTGAAGTTGCGCCTGGAGAGGAGCGAATTTTTCTTGCGCCTTTGCCTGTCACCAAGCTCCCCTGCGTTGGGCCGAAGACTGAAAGGGTGCTGCAGAGAATAGGGATCACGACCATAGGTGAGCTTGGTCGCCTGCCAATTTCTTTT
>DAOUTY010000097.1 GCA_030668425.1 Chloroflexota bacterium | reverse complement strand
GTAGCAGCGAGAGCGAGAGGTTTCATCTATCTTGTCTCACTGACCGGAGTTACGGGGGCCAGAGATAGCCTCCCGCAGGAACTGGAGGACTTCGTGCTGAGAGTGCGGCGTAGAGCCCGCCAGCCGCTCTGTGTCGGCTTCGGGATATCCACCCCGGACGAGGCACGCCGGGTGGCAAAGGTGGCAGACGGAGTAATTGTGGGCAGCCGTCTCATACAATTGCTTGAAGAAAACGACCCCGCGCCCAAGGTGCGCTCTTTTGTCAAGAGCCTTAGGGATGCTCTTTCCAACCAAGTCGAAGAATCACCAGGGAGCTGAATTAAGAGAAGGAGGTTTTTTTATGTAGCAGGCCACCCAACCGAGAATTGTAAGTCCATAAAATGAAAGGAGAAGAAATGGACACAAAGATTACCCTGACCGAAAAGGAGATGCCTACTGCCTGGTACAACATCCAGGCCGACCTGCCGGAGCCGATGCCACCCCTGCTTCACCCCGGCACCAAGGAGCCGACGCGGCTGCCACCCCCACTATTTGCTGACGAGCTCAATACTCAGGAATTCAGCACGGAAAGGTACATCGACATCCCTGAGGAAATTCAGGAGATCTATAAACTGTGGAGACCCACCCCGCTTTACAGGGCCTATCGTCTGGAGAAGGCGCTCGACACCCCCGCCAACATCTACTACAAGTATGAAGGAGTGAGCCCGGCAGGCAGCCACAAGCTCAACACCGCCACAGCTCAGGCATACTACAACAAGAAGGAAGGGATTAAGCGTCTGGCCACTGAGACCGGTGCGGGGCAGTGGGGCAGCGCCCTGGCACTGGGCTGCCAGTTCTTCGGGCTGGAGTTAAAGGTCTATATGGTCAAGATCAGTTACGAGCAGAAACCATACCGTCGCATTATGATGGAGACCTGGGGAGCCAATTGTGTGGCCAGCCCGAGCGAGGACACTGAGATAGGAAGGAAGATCCTCAAGGAGGACCCCGAGTGCACGGGAAGCCTTGGGATGGCCATCAGCGAGGCAATAGAGGACGCCTTCTCACGTGACGACACTCACTACGCTCTCGGCAGCGTGGTAAATCACGTTCTCCTTCACCAGACTGTCATCGGGCAGGAGGCTATGAAGCAAGTGGAGAAGGCCGATGCCTACCCAGACATCATAATAGGCTGCATCGGCGGGGGCTCGAACTTCGCCGGCGTGTACCTGCCATTTGTCAAAGACAAGATCTCAGGGAAGAAGCCGAACCTGCAGATCATCAACGTCGAGCCTGAGGCCTGCCCCACCGTCACCAAGGGACCCTACACCTGGGACTACGGCGACGTAGCAGGAATGGCGCCAATTTGCCTGATGAACACCCTGGGGCATACCTTCGTGCCTCCCCCGGTCCACGCCGGTGGCCTTCGCTACCACGGCATGGCGCCCATCATCTGCCACCTGCACAAGTTAGGATTCGTCGAGGCGCGTGCCGTGTACCAGATCCCCACTTTCGAGGCAGCGATCCAGTTCGCCCGCACCGAGGGAATCATACCAGCACCGGAGCCAGCACACGCCATAAAGGTAATGATCGACGAAGCCCTCAAGTGCAAAGAGTCTGGCGAAAAGAAGAACATACTTCTTGCGCTGAGCGGGCACGGGCATTTCGACCTGGGTTCCTACGAGAAATACCTCTCTGGCGAGCTAGAGGACTACGAGTACCCCAAGGAGAAGGTAGAGGAAGCACTCAAGCACCTACCCCAGGTACCAGCCTAAGTGTTTCGCCCACTCAGGCTGAATTGAATAAAGACAGAAATGCGAGGTAAGCATCGGCTGCTAATGCGGCAGCGAGTGCTTACCTCGTGTTGTCCCACAGGGGTGTTTTCGATAACAAGGCCGCAGCCTATACCATTGCGTTCAAACGTCAAAGGATGATAATATTAACCTGGGTTCAAGGCAATGGCGTGCAAGGATAAGGCTTAGAGATGGAATTAGTTGAAAAGATGCTGGGGGGCGACGAACGATCTCTTTCGCGCCTGATCACCCTGGTGGAACGGGACTCCCTGGAAGTCGCTCAAATAATGAGAGAGATCTGCGCCCAAACAGGCAGGGCGCACTACCTTGGCGTTACCGGCCCTCCGGGCAGCGGTAAGAGTACGCTGGTAGACAAGCTGACCACCATAGCAAGGGGCAAGGGATTGTCAGTAGGCATCATAGCAGTTGACCCCACCAGTCCCTTCTCCGGGGGAGCAGTGCTCGGCGACCGCATTCGCATGCAACAGCACTATCTTGACAGTGAGGTTTTCATTCGCAGCATGGCGACCCGGGGTAGTCTGGGAGGGCTCCCCAGCACGGCTCGAAGGGTCGCGAAGCTCCTGGATGCCTTCGGCAAAGATATCGTCATACTGGAAACCGTGGGGGTGGGGCAGACTGAGCTGGATATTGTAGAAGCTGCGGACACAACGCTGGTAGTCCTGTACCCCGGAGGCGGCGATGCAATCCAGACCATGAAGGCCGGCCTGATGGAGATAGCAGATATCTTCGTGGTGAATAAAGCCGACCGCCAGGGAGCCGACCAGGTGGTCACCCAAATCGAGGCAATGCTATCGCTAAACCCAAAGGACTCCTACTGGCAGGTGCCAGTCTTGACCACGCAGGCACTAAACAATGTGGGCATCGAGGAGCTTTATCAGGAGATCGAAAGGCATCGCAGCGTTCTTGAGTCCTCAGGGCAACTGTCTCTGCATCGCCAGGAGCAACTGAAGAAGGAGCTGGTCAGGGCAATCGAGCAGGGAGTAAGCGAACAGCTCTCGCGGCTTATGGAAAGGGACCAGAACCTGGTTGCGCTATTGGAGAAGGTAGGAAGAGGCGATATCGACCCCTATACCACAGCCAGAGAGATACTGAGCGACCGGGCCATGTTAAAGGGCTGGCTATTAAAGCTCGAAAAAGAAGGGTAGCGGGAAAGATACGAAGCGATATAGAATAGAAGACCAAAGGCTGCCCATCTTAATGTGCCAACACAGACATTGCATTCATAGCCAGGTAATGGTATCGCATTCCGCACGCTTGCTGCCCTGAATTATCAGCAGCCCCCCCACTTCATTGACATAGGCCACGTAGTTATATTTACCCGAACCTATCTCGATACCTGGTGGGGTGTCTACCCCGGACTTCACCAATCTAATAAACTCCTCGGCCAGTCGCTTGGTATCTGTAATCAGTGTTTCCCAGTGGACCGAAAAGGGCAAGAAGATGGTCTTGGCGTCTGTAGACTGATACACAGTCGTTCCTATCACCTGCTCATTCTCCGTCAGAAACTGCCAGGCCAACTCCTGCAGAATCTCGTCGGGAATCATCTCTACAGGTCCTGCCTGCGTTGGTCCGTAGGTGGGTGTCGGCCCCGGCGTGGCCGTTGGTGGCAAAATCGGGGTAGGAGTCAACGCAGGCGCTGGCGTGGACTCAGCCGCTGGTATATTCGAATCAAGCGGATTAGGGTCCTGCGGGTCCCAGTATCCGTCGCCATCCGTATCCACGCGGGAGGGGTCTGTTCCAGCGCTCTGTTCCTGATAATCCGTCCAGCCATCGCCATCTGAATCCAGGTCTGCCTGTTCCCCTTCGCCTCCGCAAGCCGCACCCACAAGGGTCAGCGCAAATATCAGCATTAATACCAATAATAATGTTCTAATTTTCATAATCCTGCTCCATCCAGGCACTGACTGCAACAATGCCTCGCTATAGATTTTATACGGTAGTATACACATCACGGCATAATACCGCAATCAACCTGCTATACAGACTTGACAACCCCCAAAAAAAGTGTTAAAAGTCCATAGTCCTTTCTTTTATGTAACGGACTAGAGAGCTTGATAACGTTCACAATAATAGATTTGTCAGTCCGCAAGTCCATGATATAAGGTGGACAGCACGTGGCTGATAGGGGGATCGCCAAATGCCCAATACTCTGATCAAGGACAGTGCAACGAGAATTCTCCAGGTGAATCCTCTCCTGAGCTACGCTGAAATAGGGAGGCTGCTGGGAGTATCAAGGGAGAGGATCAGGCAGGTAGCCAATGGCCATAGACGCAATTCCAGATCCTGCAATGTGTGTGGGAAGCAGATTCGATTGCTTGACGACGGGGTAACACAGACCGCCTACTATCAGAGATATTGCTATGACTGTTGGCTAGCGGAGAAGGAAAGAAGAAGGAAAGCTCACCGCCAGGATTTTACTTGCGAATGGTGCGGCGCACACTTCTCCAGGAAAGCAGGCACAGTCAGGCGTCAGGAAGAGCTAGGACTGAAGATAAGATGGTGCAGCAAGCACTGTCAAGGCAAATGGCTGGCGGCATACCGTAGACACGCCCAAGCAGGCTGCTAGCGGTGACTCGTCTTGCAGCAACATTCATGAGGAGGGATGTATGATAAGCAACGGCCAAATTACGTTTAAGGTAACGCTCAATCTGGATGAGAACTGGGCCAGCCACCTGAGTAAAGACGAGTTAGTGAAGTACTTGAAGACGAGGTTGAACAGCAGCCTGGGCTTCAGGGGGCAAATCAAGAGGTTCGGCGTAGTTGGCAATAAAACCGGAAAGGAATAGATGAATACAGTCAATTGCAATATAGACCGCCGGCCTAGCGAAGCCACCCGGGAGCCTCAGATTGTCAATGGTCGCCACAGAGACGAGGTTATCGTCAAGATGGCAAGCAGAATCATTGGGGCTGCTCTGTGGACAGGCGCTTGGGTAATGACTATTGGCTATATTGTCGGCTGGCTGAGGTTTTGATTCTTGGGCTCCTGACTGTGTGTGTTGATGCATTCTCGGGCCCTCTCAAGCTATGCCAGCAGCGCCCTGTAATGCTTCTTGCTGTCTTCAAAGGTGACTGAGTGCCCTGTCTAAAGCCACGCGCACAGGGCAATTCCCCAACCTCTACAATGCTGCTCCTTCTGTCAGTCCTCCTAAGCCAAAGAACTGTTCTCGGATGCTCCATCATCCCTGAATTACACCTGGGACACATGTATGGAGAATATAAATGCGAGAGAAGTGCTGTGTGTGCCTAAATGCAGAAAGCCTCATGTCGTGATTCCAGGGCTTCCGACACACGCTGAGGTCTTGGCGATTAAGGATTAATAAGGCTAACTACTAGTTTTGAACAGCAAGCTTCTTCGTTATATGATTGGCAACAAAGCCGCAACCATAACTGTGCTCATCCCACATCGCACATTTGCTCTCCAAACATTCACATTTGGAGAGGCATAGATCCTCATACTTGGGATTCTCTCGGTGCAACTTGGCTGCAATTAGGAACGGGCAGTATTTGGACACCGGTCACCTCCTCGATAGTTCTCCTGCCAGCTCACACTCTTCAGTGTTCGTGTCAACTCTGCGGCCCTATTCTACTCCTTGCCACCTATTGTAGGTCAAGAGGTTTGTCCACGAAGTTATCAACTTTTGAGTAGCTTCCCTATGGACTTTTCCACGGAAGTTTTCCACATATGTTAAATTTAACCTGAGAGGCCTCATGACAGCCTGCTCCCCCTCCAAATCGAGGGTTTAATTGACAGCCGTCAACAACTTAACAAAACTCTACAAAAGTTGACAGGACTTCTCAGTCATGGTAGTATTTTAGCTCGATGGTTATCTGCGATTATCTTTTGCTAGGTAATGCGTATGCCAAGCTGTTGAATGAGCTATAGCCGGACTCACCACGAACGTAGCCGTCATCCCGAGTTCGTAGAGGTTCGGTTTCTTTAGACAACCGAATCCCTTTTGACTACCCGCAAGGAGTTCTCCAAATGGAGGGGCTCTTGCATGTAATCACACACATAACATGCTGGAGGCAGAGGTGACGGACAACAAGCAAATCAAATTCAACGTGACACTGGAGCTTGACGAGAAGTGGGCTAAAAACTTCAGCAGCGAGGAGTTGCTAGAATACCTGAAAGCAAGGTTGAACTACAGCTTGGGATTCAGGGGCCGGGTCAAGAGGCTGACCTCTCCTCGGCAGAAGTAGCCTTTCCGGATCGCTTCTCCCTCTCTACATCAATGCGTACTCCTGCAATTCTATATAACAACCCACCCCCCACCAACAACAACATTGCCCGGGCACAGAAAGCCCTCGAATTTTGACTACAGTGCCTGACATTCAATCCTAACTTGCCTGCCGGGCGGAGGGCAGCGTATGGTGGGTGCAGCGCAACGAAACCCACCGCCTGGATATACGTTCGCACTGATCCCTTCGATAAACTCAGGACAGGCCTGTCTATGGGCGCTAAATAATTGTCATTGCGAGGCACGAGGTGCCGAAGCAATCTTGCATTATTGGAGTACGGGGCGATTGCTTCGCTGCGCTCGCAATGACAGGTAAAAGCCTTTTTTTTAAGTGCCGTCGCGATCTGTGGGTTCCGTTTCCTTCCAACCACCCTATCATGGAATCTATATAGCGTCATGGACGCGTTGTACTGACTGGACAGAGATGGTAGAATTATGCTCAGCCGCAGGACAAGAAAGGGAGAGGCTAGTGAAGCGACTACTGGTTGCTTTAATACTCCTGGGGGCCATCCTGGCTGTAGCCGCAGAGGGCTGTGTTTGTCTTCTCGTCCCACCCCCAGCCTGAAGTGTCAAGCTATGCATCGTCCCCACACCCGCCGTGAGACTTGGCGTTACTGGAAGCTGCTCTCTCCCCCCACCTAAGCAGCTTTGAGCATTCGCCAAGAAACCGTTGTCCTCCCTTGCCCTTTTCGGGTATAATCAGCCTTGACTTTTCGCGCCAGCGTAGCTCAGTGGAAGAGCAGCGGTTTCGTAAACCGCAGGTCGTCAGTTCGAATCTGACCGCTGGCTCCACCGAT
>DAOUTY010000206.1 GCA_030668425.1 Chloroflexota bacterium | reverse complement strand
TGTAATGATTTGAGTGGTAAGTCCTGCGATTGACTGTATTTTACATCTTGACCAGCTGTCTTTCAATCCGCCTCGCTCTCTGCTGAGGACTCTTGCGCGGGCACTCGCATGTTTGCCAGAGCGATTCGGGAGCAATTGGAGTGGATTGGCATCAAATTGCTGGCGAGATCATTACAAACGATGCCGGGTTATCAACCTCACCCTGACGACAGTACCGGCCAACTTTCCTCATGTTCCGTCCCCTCAGGTTCATAGCGCCAGGGGTATTAACCTTTGAGGAGCGGTGTAGTTTGGGGTACTTCGGTAAACTGGATTTTTTAGTGTATAATATAGATGTAGAAGCGTCGACGGTCAGTCGTTGCAGGTGTTGCTAGACTATGCGTCTGAGCAATTCGAAATAACAAGGCTCGAATGAAGGAAATGTATCATAGTTTGAGCAAGATTTTCTTAGCTTTGGTTTTGGTGTTCGTCCTATCATGGGCGGCTCCAGCGACTTTGGATGCAGCGGGGCCTGTGTTGAGCCTATCGCCGCCGTCTGGCCCCATAGGTATAAAGGTAACGGTGAGTGTATGCAATATGACTCCCGGCAATACCGTTGTGGCAGGCAATATTACGTTTGGTGGCATCCCCTGGAATCCGAGTGATATAACTATTGACTCATCGGGCTGCATGTGCGCGACCGTGCTGACCGTGCCGGCAGCGCCAACGGGACCGCAGGCGGTAGTAATAGGTGATGGTAATGTTGAGGTGACAGGCGTGTTTACGCTTACTCAGCCTAATATAACTGTCTCGCCGACAAGCGGGTACAAGGGTGAGGTTTTGACGGTGACTGGCACGGGCTGGCTGAGTCCCAGCCTGGTGTCTCTAACCTTCGGTGGTTCGTTTATAGACACGGTTATGCCCAACTCAGTCGGCGGCTTCAGCACTCAGTTTATTGTACCGCTGACGGCGCAGGCGAGTAACATAGTTGGTGCAAGCGATAACATTGGAAACGCAGGGCCTGCTAAGATATTCACATTGAAGCCAGCGGGGCTGGTTGTCTCTCCATCGAGCGGCTTGCCAGGGACATTGGTTCAGCTCACTGGGGTTGGATTCGAGCCATACAGCGGAGTTGAGAATCTCAGGATTGCCAGTTCCCAAATCTACGCACCCGGGCTAATCACTGACAATGTGGGCGCCTTTACCACAACTTTCGAGGCTCCCAGCTTGCCCGGGGGCGGCCGGATCGTCTCCGCTACGGTTGCTGGTCTGACCTTTAGTACATGCTTCACGATCCTCGAATCAGATGTTTGGGTCCCCCTGGATGAAGACCTGCCGACACCGGTGGAGGAAGCTCTGGCGAGCATTAGTGACAGGTTGATCAGGGTATGGGGCTTCCATGATGGAGAATGGCAGATGTACGACCCGAATGACCCTCTCGGCAGTACTCTCACCGGCCTGGTGAGCGGCAGAGCCTATTGGATCAAGGTCAGCGAAGATTGCGCTTTGATATTCAGAGATCTGCAGACAGGTTGGAACAACATCGGCTGGTGATAACGGAAGATTTAATTTCTTATCTCCGCTGAGCCAATCCCCCCCCGATTCTTCACCGCCAGGGATCTATGCCTCCCTTACATACCTCACGATCTCCCTTAGTGCTGGCTTTTTGCCATACATCAGGAGAAATACCCGGAATACTTTAGCCGCTGCCCACATTGCCAGCACAACCGATGCCGCCAGAATAGCAAGGCTCAGGGCGATCTCCCAGGCGGAGATAGAATTGGTGGGAAGCCTCATCATGGCAGTTGTTGGGGCGGTCAGTGGAATGAAGGTGAGCACTCGTGGGAATATGCCATCGGGGTTCTCGACTATCAAGAAGGAAAACCACACGGGCAGCGCACTAGGCATGACGATGATGACCGACCAACCTTGACTCTCCTTGGCAGTGGAGCCAATGGAGCCGATGCCGGCATATAAGGCGGCGAACAGGAGATAGCCCAGAATGAAGTACACCATGGCCCAAGCCAGGAGGCTTGCAGGAATGGAAACCTCGCTCAAGAATGGTATGTTTACCGAGGCTACCTCGGTGAAAACTTTAAAGGCAGTAAGCCATACGGCTACCTGGAGAAGCCCGGCGGCGCCTCGCCCCATCACCTTGCCCGTAAGCAGCTGCCTTGAGGAAACGGAGGAGAGGATGATCTCGATCACCCTGTTCTCCTTCTCCTCGGTGACACTGTCAAACAAGCTCCCCGATGAGAAAATGAGGGCAAACATGAACAGTATGGCAAAGACGATTGGCAACAAATACTTAGTAGCTTCGTCTTGGCTTGGAGCCACCTCTCCGCTCTCATCCAGTTGCACTGTAAGCAACCACATCGGTACCTTGGCACGCTCCAGTAGCTCGGAGCTGACCTCCTCGGCGAGCAAGTTGGACAGCAGGAAGTCCTCTATGCTCCTCCAAATCTTGCCGGGAACCTCCAGTCCGCTCTTCGCCGTGTATCTGGTGATACGCCCGCTGGAGAGATAGTCGGCGGGAATGACGAAGTACTCCTCAACCTCCCCGGCCAGGAGCGCATCTTTGGCCTTTCCTTCGTTCGGGTAAAGGATGAAGGTAATGTCATGCTGAGTTGTGTATTTGTCAAACCCTCCGGCCTCGTCCACATAGCCGATCTGCGCTTCCTGCGGCTCGCCGGGTTCGTGCCATTGCTGCACTGCTTGATGTATTCCATATCCCAGCATCAGGAGCAGAGGGAGTGCTAGGGTCAGTATGATGAAAGATTTTCTCTTCAGAGTTTGCGTGAACTCGTGTTTTATTATGGTCAACGTCTTCTTCATTACCCCTCCTTCACCACCTGGATGAATATCTCATTCAGTGAAGGCGTTGACATCTCGAATCGATCAACGGTAACCCCATTGTTGACTAATGCAGATAACACCTTTGAAGGCGGGGTTTGTCCATCTAAGAAGAGTTCCAGGTACTTTCCATGATCCTGGCGCCCGACTACTCCCGGGAGCCTGTCCGGGATACGGTCGCATTCAAGGAATATGGAGTTATTCTTGAATCTGGACTTTATCTCGCTCAGGCTGCCGTACAGTACGGCCTGCCCTTTGTTTATCATAAGAACCCTGTCGCAAAGCTCCTCCACCTGGTTCATTATGTGAGTGCTCAGAATTATCGATTTACCCTGGCCTTTCAGTTCAAGGATGAAACCCTTCAAGAGTTCGGTATTTACCGGGTCGAGGCCTGCGAACGGCTCGTCGAGGACTATCAGTTCGGGGTCGTGCAGTATGGTGGCGATGAACTTTATTATCTGCCCCATCCCCCTGCTTAGCTCCTCTATCTTCTTGTTCTTGTGTTGCAGCATATCCGCCCGCTCCAATAGCTCAGCCGCTCGATCTCTTGCCAGCCTTCCCTTCATATTCTTGAGTGCTGCCAGGTAGGCCAGGGATTCAGAGACGGTGATCTTCCGGTAGAGCCCCCTCTCCTCGGGCAGGTAGCCGATTCGGTTCTTGGTCTCTTCGTTTATAG
>DAOUTY010000246.1 GCA_030668425.1 Chloroflexota bacterium | reverse complement strand
GCGGGAGGAACCGCCGGAGGACTGGTTGGCTTTGACGCAATTGCGTCGCCTCTGAAAGACGCGGCTGCCGGCGTGCAGAAGATGATTGAAGCGACCAAGGAAGCAAACCCAGATGTTATCTGTCTGGCTCACGGGGGGCAAATTGCAACTCCCGAGGATACCAGGTATCTTTATGAACATACAGAGGCAGCAGGTTTTGTCGGGGCCTCAAGCATAGAGAGAATACCTGTGGAAAAGGCGGTTACCGAAGTGGTGAAAGCGTTCAAAAGCTTTCAACTGAAGAGGCATTGAAGCTCTTCAAGTCTTCTTGCTCTAAATCAAATCGTTCTTTGAGAGTAAAAAAAGGGAGGTTATTCGATGGTTGAGAAAGGCAAAGCAGCGGTCTATACCGAGTTTGGCAAACCAATGGAGATCAGAGAGTATCCGGTGCCCGAACCCGAGCCAGGAGCCATCCTGATCAAGGTGTCGAGATCCAACATATGTGGCTCAGACCTCCACCAGTGGCGTGGGGATCTGAACCTCACCGCACTTGGTGCACCACTCCCGACAATCCTGGGGCACGAGATGACAGGCTCCGTGGCCAAGCTGGGGGAGGGCGTTACCACCGACTCGGCAGGCCAGCCCCTGGCTGTGGGGGACAGGGTGGTTCACCGCTATTTCTACCCCTGCGGACATTGTAAGGCATGCCTCAGAGAACAGGACGCTTTTTGCCCGATAGCCCCGCTTGGCCAGGTAAGCCTCTGCGAGGAGCCCCCACACTTCCTTGGTACATTCGCCGAATACTTCTATTTGCGTCCCAATCACACCGTATTCAAGGTGCCCGACGACGTCACTGACGACATGGCAGCCCCTGCCAACTGCGCCCTCTCGCAGGTCATCCATGGCCTGGATAGAGTAGGGTTCAGCTTCGGGGAGACTATCGCCATCCAGGGGGCAGGAGGACTGGGCATCTACGCTACCGCCGTTGCCAAGGACATGGGGGCGGAGAAGGTCATCGTCATCGATGGCATCGATGAGCGATTAGAGATGGCAAAGGCCTTCGGCGCCGATGAGTTGATAGACATCAGGAAAGTAACGACGCCAATGGAACGATGGTTAAAGGTAAAAGAGCTGACCGGGGGCTGGGGAGCGGATGTAGTCGCCGAACTCGTGGGCTTCCCCCATGTTATTCCCGAAGGTATAGACATGCTGGGCTACGGCGGGCGCTATTTGGAGATCGGCAATATCAGTTTCGGAATGACTTGTGAGATTGAACCCTGCAAGCTCGTGATGGACAACAAGAGCATAGTGGGTGTCATGCTGTATCCCGCCAGCGCCTTGAAGAAGGCCATCGACTTTCTGAGCCGCGCTAAAGATAAATACCCATTCGAAAAAATCCTGTCCCGTTCCTACCCACTGGAGGAGATCAACGAGGCCTTCGAGAATCAGGACAAGGGGCTGGTTTCCAGGTCTACTATCATTCCCTGAGCCCGACAGGATGATGCGGGGCACAGATGAATGGGAAAGGGAGAAGAGATGAACCAGCATAGCGATGCTTATACATTTCTGGCTGAAAAGCACGGATTTGGCAATTCCCAACCGTACCTTCGTGTGCTCCGGTTCCTTATGACACCAGAGCAGGCCGGAATGGTAGCCCTGTTGCCGGGATCGCCAGAAGAGGTGGCACAGAAGAACGGCCTGAAACTGGCCACGGTAAGGGAAAATCTGGAGGCGCTGCATCGAAAGGGAGTAGTTGTTCCCGGGGATTACAAGACCTCTGACTCCTATATGTTCTGCAAATATGCCGAGCGGCTGTGGGAAGTGAGCGAGTCCCTGTTGGGCCTGGATATATATACCGAGGCAGAGACAAGAGAGCTTTTCTATCTGTGGGAAGAATGGAAGAAAACAGACTACGCTGACATGACCGCCGAGCGCTGGCATAACCTCAAGGCAATGGGAATCCAGGGTCTGAGAATTGTCCCGGCATACAAGTCCATACAGGACAGCCCAGAGGTCCTGCCCCATGAAGACGCCAGGGAGATTGTGAGAGTACAGCCCCTGATCACGGTTGTCTCATGCTCGTGTCGCAAACACATGAAGATGATAGGCAATCCCTGCCACAAATCAGACGCCGACGCCAACTGCTTGCAGTTCGCCAAGTCAGCGGAGTACTCCCTCAGCAGAGGTCATGGGCGGCGCATATCGGTTGATGAGGCTATTGCCATACTGGATAAAAATGAAGAGGATGGACTGGTGCATCAATGGATGAACCATGCCAAGATCGAAGCGGCCCAACCATATGCGTTGTGCAGCTGCTGCAGATGCTGCTGCACGGTCTGGCATTATGCCGACATACGCCAGGTGCCGAACGACGAGGTCTTCGCCAAGAGCAGATATGAGGCCCGCGTCGACCCTGAACTGTGCAATGGGTGCCAGGACTGTATTGACCGCTGCCAGTTTGACGCTATTGAGATGCAGAAAGTCGAGGGCTCCAAGCGTCTGAAAGCTGTGGTCGACCCGGAAAAATGCTGGGGTTGCGGGGTATGTACACTTGTTTGTGAACCTGAAGCTCTGAAGATGCACCTGATAAGGCCTCCAGAGCACATCCCTGCTTGAGTAAGAACTAAATACTCGAGTACTTTGCGATGCCTTGGGGGTGAAAGAAAGGACGATATAAAATGCCTACAGCAAAGGTTGGCGATATCAACATCTGCTACGAAGTTACCGGAGAAGGCGAGCCGCTTC
>DAOUTY010000245.1 GCA_030668425.1 Chloroflexota bacterium | reverse complement strand
TTCACTCAATATCTTGGAGGAACTTGATGGGGACCCGGCAGGAAAAGAAGGAACGCATCACCGAACAAAGAAGGCAGCAGATACTGGACGCTGCCCTCGCCGTTTTCTCCAGGAAGGGCTACGGGGAGGCCACCATACCCGACATCTCGCTGGAGGCCGGCATAGCCGTTGGCACTATCTATAACTACTACGAGAGCAAACGAGACCTGCTGCTATCAATCTTTTCTACCTACGTTTTCACCCAGCCTTTTGTGAAACTTCTGGAGCATACACTGGAAATGGATGACAGAACCTTCCTCAGCTTGCTCATCGAGGATCGACTGGATTTTGGCTTCGAAAACATGGACAGGTTCTTCTTCCTCTTGAGCGAAGTTCAGCGCGACCCGGAGCTGCGCCAGCAGTACTCTCAGGAGGTGCTTGGGCCAGTTCTGGGGCTGCTCGAAAAGTACCTGGAGTCCAGAGTGGCATCAAGAGTTTTTCGCCCCGTGAATATCAGCATGGTTGCCCGTGTTCTGGGCGGAGCAATGATAGGCTTCCTGCTATTGTGCAGAATCGAAGGTGAAAGCGGCCCCTGCCGAAGCATGTTCCGCAAAGAGCTAGCGACCGAGCTGACAGACTTCGTCCTGAAGGGCCTTTTACAGAGCGAGGACAGGACTTGAACCAATCAAAGGCCAGCGTAGAGAATAGACATGCTGAGCCTCACACTGAATACTGATAGCTGACAGCTACACTTGAAAGGCGGTAACTATGGTAAATAACCAGAACCAGCCAGCAGTTGAAACACACCAGCTGGTCAAGAAGTTCGGTTCCTTCGCGGCGGTGGATAATCTCAATCTCCGAATCGAGTTTGGCGAGACCTACGGCATGCTCGGTCCCAACGGCTCCGGCAAAACCACGACCATCAAGATACTTTGCGGCTTGCTCAAGATCACCGATGGAGAGGCGTTTGTTCTCGGTAAGAAAGCTGGGGCCCCTTCCATTGCGCCGCGAATCGGATACATGCCGCAGGAGACAGCGCTCTACCTCGACCTCACCGTGCACGACAACTTGAGACTCTTTGGCGAGATTTACGGCATGAGCAAAGTAGACATCGAACGGGAGGAGGCCAATCTGCTTCGGTTCATCGACCTTGAGGAGTGGCGTAATGCCCCTATCTCCACTTTGAGCGGCGGCATGAGACATCGCGTATCCCTTGCCTGTAGCATGCTTCACAATCCAGAGCTGCTATTCCTGGATGAACCAACCGTCGGCGTCGACCCGGAACTGCGGGCTTCCTTCTGGGACTACTTCGAGGCCCTGCGGAAACGAGGCGTGACCGTAATCATCACCACTCACTATATGGACGAAGCACATCATTGCAGCAAGGTTGGGCTTCTAAGGCAGGGCCAGCTCATCGCTGAGGGAACTCCTGAGGAGATTACTAAATCTGCGGGAGCTACGTCTCTGGAGGACGCCTTCCTGACACTGGCCAGGAGAGGAGAGTAGCCATGAAGTTTAGCAGGGCATTTGCCATCACCAAGCGAATATTCAGAGGGCTGAGGCATGATCGGCGGACGCTGGCGCTCATCGTAATTTTGCCGGTTCTGACGATGTGCATCTTCGGCATCGCCTTCAGCGGCGATGTGATGAACGTCGGGGTGGTGATTGTAAATCTCGACGACGGCCTTGTATCGCAGGAAATTATCGCCAATCTGGATGATGAAACCCTCGACATCCGCTATATGGACAACGAGCAGGATGCCGTCACCGAAGTTGAAAACGGCGAAGCGTGGGCCGCTATCGTGTTCCCACAGGGTTTCAGCGAGAGCGTTATGGCGAAATTGCAGGACAATTCCTTTGCCGGCAATACCGCCCTAATCGTCAAGGTTGATAAGAGCAACGTGAATATTGCCACTTCGGTGATGAGGTCTGTAACGGATGCCATAACGGCGACCATGTCACAGGTAGGCGTGGATATGCCCATATCAGTCGATGACGCCCCCGTCTACGGGAAGGGCGCGGAGTTCATCGACTTCTTCGTGCCGGGAATTATGGCCTTTTCCATATTTCTTTTAACAACGCTGCTTACTCTGCTTTCCTTCGTAGGAGAGCGCACCAGCGGCACGCTGGAGAGGCTGAGGGCCTCGCCGATGAAGGAGAGCGAGATAGTGGCCGGTTATGCCATGGCCTTCGGCATCATCGGAATGTTCCAGGCCTCGCTGCTCCTGATTGTGGGCACGGTGGTCTTTAAGATCATCATTGTGGGCAACCCGTTTCTGGCATATGTAATCGTGGCACTGCTGGCGGTGGTCAGCGTGAGCCTGGGTATACTGCTCTCCAGTGCCGCTAAGAGGGAAGCCCAGGCAGCGCAATTCTTCCCTATGATTGTTATACCCACGTTCTTGCTGTCGGGTATATTCTGGCCTGTGGAGGCCATACCCTCGGTTCTAAGGCCGCTCTCGTACCTCATACCGCCGACTTATGGAGTAGAAGGCATGCGCTCGGTTATGCTGCGGGGATGGGGGCTGGAGCATATCTGGCTCGAAATCGTAGCGCTCCTGGCATTTGCGCTGGTGTTCCTGGCAGCGAGTATCAAGTCACTGCAGAGGGAGAAGGGGTAGGGACACAGTTTCAAAAGCCAGGCATTGGAATTATGTTAACTTTGATAAACCGAATAGTAAATGAGCAACCTTTCCCCATAGCTGTTTTGACAATCCACGCAGGGCTTGCTACCATAGAGTGCCACCAGCTAC
>DAOUTY010000235.1 GCA_030668425.1 Chloroflexota bacterium | reverse complement strand
GCTCATGCAAAGGAAGCCAAACTTTGAGGGAGATTGGAGAATTCCGTGAGTATATATTCTCACGCAAGCGGTATGTGCTGAGTTGACTACATCTCTCTTGAGATGATCCCGTTATCAATGAGGAATTGTACGATTTCAGAAGCGGCTGCATCAGGTGGCTTTGCGACAGCTTTCGAGCTCTTCTGCTGGACACCACCTGACATGATTAACTTCATTCTTTCCGCTGGCGACAGGCTACTGTCGATTGTGGCTGTTTTCTTTAGCCGAGGTTTCGGCTGTGAAATACTCAGGAGTGCTAATGCCGGCTCAATATCTTCGATATCCAGATTTGATGACTGGGCATCAACCCTGGTTACGTTTTTCTTGAGGCCATCCAGTATAGTTCGCAACCGGGGATATACAGGGCTAGTCAAGACGGTTTCAGCAGTAAAAACAGCAGGTAGCGGAGTCTCGACAATTTCCCGGTCTCCCCCTTTAAGTCGGCGATGAACAACTGCAGTATTTGTGTCAGCGAAAATATCTATCCTCGTAACTGCCGTTATCAGAGGTAAGTTCAAGGACTCCGCAATGCCTGCTCCAACAAAACCATTGCCTTCGTCCATCGATTGATTGCCGCATAAAATAAGGTCGTATTGCAGTTTAGCGATCTGCCTTGCCAGGATAGAGGAGGTAGAGTACGCATCCAGGTTATCGAAGGCTTCATCATAGAGATGAATTGCTCGATCAACCCCCATTTTCAAACAACTTCTTAACACCTCTTCTGTTCGAGGCGGTCCCAGGGTAATTGCCGTGACCTCCCCCCCAGCCTTCTCCCTGATCTTAATTGCCTCGCTTACCGTAACCTCATCTATTGGGTCCATGATATAGTGCACGTTCTGCAGACTATCTGTTAGGATGTCGAACTTAACAGTTGTCGAGTCCGGAACCTGTTTGACGCAAACAACAGTCCTCATCATTATCCTGCTCGAATCTAATCCCCCTCCCCCCTTTTGTAAAGGGGGGATTATGGTAGTCTTATCTAGTAGGCCTGACTATTTCGCGTAACTGCTTTGTCAGCTCTGGTATCACCTTCTGCATATCCCCAACAATCATCAGGTCAGCCATCTTAGCTATAGGTGCATTTGGATCTGTATTGACTACGACCTTTAACTGTGACTCTTTTATGCTGAGGGTATGGTGGAAAGCCCCCGAGATACCACATATAAGGTAGAGGCTGGGTGATATAGTCTTGCCCGTCATGCCGATCCGCCGCTCATCGGCTACCCAGTGCTCATCGGTTGCACGCCTGCTCCCCCCAATCGAAGCCCCAAGAACGTGGGCTAGTTCGTCCACTGCGGCGAGGTTTTCAACACTACCCAATCCTTTGCCAATGCCGATAACGATTTCCGCTTCACTCACGCAGACTGCGCAGGGGTCAGCTTTTAGATAGTCGATAACTCTGGTTATGCCAGTCTTAGGGTCGATTCGTATCTTGGCCTCTGCAATCCGGGTATTCTTCGCTTCTTTGGCCTTTTGCAAACCTAGCAACTGGGTGTCGATTGTGGCTATGAGCGGCTTTCTAAGCGCCCTGACCGTGGCTTGAGCATTCCCACCATGTACAGCCCTGCGTGCAGTTACCTTCCCCTCTTTATCCACCTCTATTTCAGTATAGCGAGTAACCAAACTCGCCTTGAGCCTTGCCGTGAGCCTGGGCGCCAGGTCATTGCCTATGGTGGACGCTGCTATTAGAAGAATAGATGGCCTACTCGACTCGACTAGTTGTGCCAGGACATCAACATACGCCTCACCGCTGTACACTTCCAGATGCTGATCCTCGACAACAACGGCTTTATCTGTCCCATAATCGCCCAGGTTTCCGGGAAGGTGTTTGACCTGCTTGCCGATGATTACAGCCAGAGCCTCTCCGCCAAGCTTATCGGCGAGTTTTCTGGCCTCCATGGCAAGCTTGAGGCAGGCCTCTTCCAGCTTACCGTCCCTATGTGCGACAAAAAACCAGACATCCCTACTACCGTTCTCTTGCTCGGAGAGAGGAGTTGATGCTTCCGGTGTTACTTCGTGCTCGTTTTCTGCCATGTTTATAGCCGTAAGCTACGGTGGTGTCTCAACGCCAGGCGCTGGAGGCCAGGGACGAGTGTCCCCGGCGATAAAAGTACAGGGACAGCCCATTGAACAACTAGCCATTATTTTAATAGTGCAACAATAGCGACTGTTATTCAAGGCTGTCCCTGTCTGCAATACGCCCGTTCTATCCTAAATAAGCCGACCTACCCAGTGCCCATCACGGTTGGCATCACCCATATCGTGGGGGTTTCGGGCCTCGCCTATCTTGTAGAGCTCAGGGACCTTCCCTTCAAGCTCGTTGTAGAGGCCGTCATTGGGTATTTTGCCGGTTATCAGTACTATAGTGTCCACATCTGCAATCTCTCGCATCGCCATGGTGTGGGTGTTGAGCACAGTGATCGTTTTCTCCACTATCATCACAAGGAATGTGTCGGCGCTGAGCACAACCCCCTTATTGAGCAGTCTGGGTAATGTGTGGAACCTGGTCATGTCTTTTATCTGGTCTATGCCACCTATCATAGGCACAGGAGATATCAGCTCCACCTCGCAGCCCTGATCTGCCAGCATCTCCGCTATACCGATGGCCGTAATATCAATTCTACCGTCCCAGATGAAGGCTTTCTTGCCGAAGTTTGTGTCTCCGCTGGCTATTCTCCTGACTATCTCGTCCGCGGTATAGACGTTGTCCTGCTGCCAGCCAGAGACCTCCATGTGGCTCATGCCGGTGTAGCCATTTCGCATCCAGGTGCTACCTGTGGCCACCACCACCGCATC
>DAOUTY010000010.1 GCA_030668425.1 Chloroflexota bacterium | reverse complement strand
CTTTGACAGGCTCCCTTCGACAGGCTCCCTTCGACAGGCTCCCTTCGACAGGCTCCCTTCGACAGGCTCCCTTCGACAGGCTCAGGGCGAACGCAACAGTACTCCGCCGGATAAGCCCGTATATGAACCCCCGTTTGGTAAGCACGTGCTCTCTAAGGTTCGTCCTTCCATAGTCTCGGCCATTCTCCTTGCCCAGCTAGTTATCTATTACTTCCTTCATTATGGCAGACTGCCCCCGTGTCAACCAGCCATATGCAAACTCGTCACCTGCATAATCAATCGTTATAAGCCCTTCCTCGCCAGACCTCCCCCTGAAGGTCCACGTGAGCCTCTTACCTGCTATTGTATACACGTCAAAACTGTAGATGCGTCTTTCATTCACCCATATCACCGGATACCCCTCCGGCGTGGGCTGCTCAAACCGGAAACTGAAGTAAGGCCTGGTATCATAGTCTCCGGGGTACATGAAGGCCGACCACCTATTCAGCGCATCAGAGACCCCGCTCTGGAGAAATATCTCTATACCCTCGAAGACAAAGTCATCATTCCTGCTCTCGTCCTCCGGCCGCAGATCGATATTCTTGATATCGCTATGCGTCCCCGGAACGACAGTGAAATACGTATTAGCAGAATCATAAGTAACGTTTCCGTCATTACTGCACTGGACCATACTGGCAGAACTGTATCTCACAACACCCTCAAGAGGAGAGATACTGGGCTCATCCTCCAAAGAGGCGATCGACGCGAGTTGAAACTCACCATGTTGAAAGGTCGTATTAAGATTCCACAGAAAGTCGCTGCCGGCCTCCATCTCAGCTACACAAGGGTAATCAAGTAACGCAGTTGCCAGCCAGGTATATTCAAAGCCGAAGTGCCCCGTCGCCAGTGTGAGTATCCTGTCAACGCCCCCCATGTACTGAGCAGCGTATCTGGATACAAGGCCACCCATCGAGTGAGCCACAATGCTTATGCTTCCATCGGAAAGGCCCCGAATAAAGTACATTGCCGTTTCCAAGCGATCCCCGTAGTCAGATATACTGCCGTGAGTCCAATACCTTCCAAAGCTCTCCACATCGGCATACTCGAACTCCCAGACATCGAACTGCCCGTGTTCCCTGCACTGCAATAGCTGATCCAGGTGCCCGAATTCATGGTCGGCCACACCCCTGATTTTGCCATCGCCAAGCTCGAGAATCAGCGGGATGACGCTTATCTGGGCGCCGTGAACCAGGATTACATTGGGCCGTCCGAAAACCGGCCCCTCATGCCACAGCTCCCACGAATAGTCTTCAGGGCCGTAGTTAAGCATACGATACGCAACGCCGATGTCTAAACCTTCAGCAGGAAGCTCAACACCCTCCACCCATCCCTCTATTGTGTCCCAAAATCCCCATGCCTTGAACTCAGGATCGTAGCACCGCTCTTCCGCAAGAAGGGAAACCACAATGGTATAGCCCTTTCCCGAAGGAGCAGACAGAACGAATTCACCCTCAGCATCGGTATCATCCACCGCTATTAGCTCATCGCCCAGATACGCGCCAACGGTCGCCCCAGGTATGGCAATGTCTACATCGGCATCATAGATCCCATCGTCGTTCTCATCCTTATAAACCGTTCCCGAAACAAGCGACGTCTCCGCCGGTGTCTGAGTCGGGGAGGGAGTGCCAGCAGGACCCCCGCAGCCAGTCACCAGTGCAACCGCAACCAGACAGCAAACTATAGAAACAAGGCCTCCCGGATGCTCCGTCCTACAGCTCCCTCTTTGGTTCAACAGGCCACTCCTTCCAGAATTGCCACCACAGGACTCTCAAGAGGCGTCCCTCTGCATAAATCCTGGGGCCAAACCTCGCGAGCATCCTGTGGGTCGCGACATTATTCTCGACAGTTGCGCCTCGCGCGACTATCCTTCCCTTCTCTCGAAGATACTGGAGTCTTTTAAAATAGCCGTAGGCCGCAAGCCCCATTCCCCTGTACTTCGGGTTCGTCCAGATGCTTCCCGCACATGCTTCACCGTTGGCGAAATCGACCTTGTACCTGTAAGGAGGATCACCCATGCTCTCCTTGGCCTCGTTGGTCAGGCCAACCCAGCCTATATAGGCAAGCTCTCTCCCAACGAAAATGCAGGACGCTATCGCCCCCTTGTCCAGCCTCTCCCTGTACCTGGGAGATCCTGAGCGAAATTCAAAACCAAGAGCCTCGATTTCATCCGCCTCCTCATTCGAGGAGACCATCTTCAATGTGAACTCATCGATCCCGGGCATGAAATCAGCCTCATTCAAGCTGTCCACACCCTCCAGCGCATACTCGAAAAGATCATAGGTCAGTGACCTGAATAAGGGGTTTGCCAACCAGATACTTCGCACCTTTGGTAACAGCATGCTTGCCCTATTTGCAAGTATCCTCGTCATCTATCTCTACAAGCTAGCAACGAAGAATCAGAACCGTCCTCGCCCAATCTTCCAATTCCTTGCGAGCAGTCTAGCACCCAGTGTAAGCCCAGTCAACGATTAGGCAAAGTCACGGCAGGGTTCATTGTAGTAAAGGCCCTTGACCTGAGTTTACCGAAGAGCGAACGTAAGTACAGGCGGTGGCTTCCCCTCTCCCTTGAGGGAGAGGATAGGGGAGGATGTAACCTTGTCTCCTCACTCCAGAAGAAGAGACCTAACCCGGGCAACCTAATAAGATAAAAACCTCACATGCGCATGCGGCGAAAATCGTCCGGCTTGGTAGCTCTTATTATCGCTTCCTCTGTAGTGATCATGCCTCCCCTGACAAGGTCCTGTAAGGCCTGGTCCATGGTCTGCATTCCGGACTGCCTGCCTGTCTGCAAATATGTAGCAACCTGGTCGGTTCTACCATCCCTGATGAGATTGCGTATGGCATCAGTGCTGACCATGATCTCGAAGGCAGGCACCCTCCCCCTGCCTCCAGCCCTCGGCAAGAGAAGCTGAGAAAGCACGCCCTCCAACACCAGCGACACCTGAAATCGGATCTGCTCCTGCTGGTGAGCGGGGAAAACATCGACAATGCGCTCGATGGTCTGAGGAGCGCTCACAGTGTGCAGTGTGCTCAATACCAGGTGCCCCGTCTCCGCCGCAGTGATCGCTGTGGCTATCGTGTCCAAATCCCGCATCTCACCGACAAGGATCACGTCAGGGTCCTGACGAAGCGTATGTCGCAGAGCTATAGAGAAGGACCTGAAGTCATCTCCGAGGTCCCTCTGGGCAATTATGCACTTCTCATTATGGTGCACGAACTCAATCGGGTCCTCGATGGTGATCACGTTTCGTCTCTCAGTCTTGTTCAGGTGGTTGATCATAGCAGCTAAAGTGGTGGATTTGCCACTGCCGGTCGGTCCAGTTACCAGAACCAGACCTCTTGTCCTAAGCACCAGAGTCTTGCATACCGCAGGCAACCCAAGTTCATCTATGGTAGGTATTTTGAGCGATACCTGTCGAATGGCGAGGCTGATCGTTCCCCGCTGAAAGAAGGCACTGATCCTAAAACGAGCCAGCCCTGCGACGCTGTAAGCCAGATCAAGCTCCAGCTCATTGTAGAACGCCTCTCTCTGGGTCTCAGTGGTCAGATGTTCCAGACATTCCTTCGCAAATTGAGGCGTTACTCCGGGCAGGTCCTCTAAAGGCATCAGGATGCCATCGATGCGAAGCACCGGCGGGCTCGGCACTCTCAGATGCAGGTCCGATGCCTCTCTCTCCACCATCATGTACAATAGCTCTTCAACGTTCATATGATCATCCACCTTTCTAGCAGGAAAAGACGCAAAGCTGGTTTCCGCCGCCCCTCTTGGCCTGGTACATCGCCTCATCCACTCTCTGAAGAAGCTGCGTCACATCAGAAGCATGACCTGGATACGACGCTATTCCCACGCTAATACTAATTCCCACTTCCTCACCATCCAGCTCCGGCCGATACCGTTCCACTTGAGACCTGATTCTCTCGCCAATCTTGCGCGCACTCCTGCTGCCGGTCTCAGGGGTGAGCAACATGAACTCATCTCCGCCCCATCGAGCGGCAACATCAGAAGCACGTGTATTAGCCTTGATGATGCCCCCCAGCCCCTTCAAAACGCCATCCCCCTCGTGATGACCAAAACGGTCATTTATCCCTTTGAGCTCGTCCAGATCGATCATCATCAGGGACAGAGAGCCCTCGCTTCTCTCAACCCTCTTGAACTCTCGTTCAATTTGCTCCATCAGATATCGGCGGTTATAGAGCCCGGTCAAGCCATCGGTAAATGCGAGCTCCAAAGCCCGCTCATACAGCTGTGCGTTATCGATCGCCATGCCTATCTGATTGGCTATGGCGCCAAGCAGCTTCACCTCTCCTTCCGGGAATTTGCGAGAACTGTAGCTGCCAACGCACATTAGCCCCAAAACCCGCTCCTTCGCCATTATTGGCAAAGCAGTAAAAGATTGCAGTCCTTCTCCCTTTGCCCCCATACGTGCCAGTCTGGGATCGCCCGCAACATCTTCCACAACGTATGGCTCCTTCGACGGAACAACCCGCCCTGTGAAGCCCTCTCCCAGCCTGAGTCCTTCTACCCTCTTCACAAACTCCGCAGATGTCCCTCTATGGGCCCTGAGAACCAACTCACCGGTTTGTTTATCAAGCAAGAATATCCCGCCCGCCTCTATCTCCATCACCGCCAGCAGTCTCTCCAGAACGCTGTCCAACAGTTCTTGCAGGTTCAGAGTCTGGCTGACCGTAGTCCCGATGTTGAACAGGGCCTCGATCTGCCTGGTATAATCCAAAACCTCCGTCTCAATCCGCTTCCTTTCATTGATATCCATAATGGTACCCAGCACCGACCGCTTCCCTTTATATATGATCGAGGTCAGCCTGTCCAATACCCAAACAGCTTCCGAATCCTTCCTCATGAACCTGAACTCATAGGGCAGGCTACTCTTCCCCTTGAGCACCTCGATAGCCTTCGTTCTGACGTCCTCTCTGTCTTCCGCATGAACGTACTCAAGAGAACGTCTCCCCACCAGTTCGTCGCTTCTGTAGCCCGATATCTCCTCAAACAAGCGGTTCACATATTTGAAACGTCCATTTTGTAAAAGATATATCCCTGTCGCAGCAGTATCTAATATCCCCCGCGACAGCTCCTCACTTTCCCTCAGCGCTTCCTCCATCCCCTTGCGCTCGGTGATGTCTCTTATGACTGCAACCAAGGTTTGGGGGTTACCTTGAGCGTCTTTTATGACTGAAGCCGTAAAACTGACCGGAATCTCCTTTCCATCCTTGTTCATGATGCCCATATCGATGGGGTCAGCGCTACCACCACTTATGACTTTTTTCAGGACTTCCCTGGCCTTCTCTTTATCTTTCGATTCAGTGTATGTAGGCAGCTCAAGAGCAGATTTACCAACCAGTTCATCAGCCTTGTAGCCCAATAGCTTCTCACATGCTCTATTCATATAGGCTAGTCGGCCATCGATGCCAACCAGCATAACGCCGTCAAGCATTTCTTCGATAGCCGCAGAGGTTAACAGTTCACGGTTAAGCGGCGCATCCTCCATGAACTTGCCCTCACCCTTTGACTTCTCCAGTTCCGCAACGCGATCAGACAGGGCTGCCACCTCCCTAGGAAGCTGCTTCCTGGTCTTCTCCAAATATTCCTTGTCTGCTTTGCCACCCATCAAGCCCCTCAACCTCCAATCCCAGCACAACTCGACAAGCGAAGACCTGGTTCTGGAAAATCATATCAAAAACACCAGGCCAACACAACGACATAAAAGTACTATTCAGGGGTTTACGAAGGTCATAGCGAGAATTCACCCATATCGCCCATTCTCTCAATACATTCTCTACGCCGCAGTCACAATCACTCCGCAGCTACTCCAAGGGAGGCCGCTTATGTGCCCAGGGGCACGCTTCCTCAAAAGCAGCCGCCGCTCGAAATACGGTGGCTTCGTCATAAGGACGACCCACAATTTGAAGCCCCACAGGCAAGCCGTCCTCAGTCCAGCCAGCAGGAACCGAAGCTGCCGGCTGACCCGTTAAGCTGAAAACAAGGATGAAAGGGAGCCATTTCAAGAATCCGGCCGGGTCTGTGAAATCCACAGGTGGAGGAGGAGCGGCCAGCGTAGGGGTTAGAAGCAGGTCGTAATCCTGGAAGAATTTGCCTGCCTTGACTGCAAGCTCCTGCCTGGCAAACATCGCCTTCGCATATTCTGTGGCCCTTATCTCACCCCCCACGAACAGTATTGTAGCCGTGAGCGGGTCCAACTCGCTCGCTATCTCGTCCGGGGGCCCGAACGATGAAAGCACCGCAAGGTGATCAGCAACGTAGAGCACTGCATGGTAAGCCTCGGGATTATCAAACCCGGGATGTGCCTCTTCCACCTCCGCTCCCATCTGCGAAAACTCCTTTGCTGCCCGTTCGCAGATCTTACGAACCTCGGGATCAACTTCAGCATAGCCCAGGTCGTGACTCCATGCAATCTTCATCCCCTTCACACCACCCTCCAGCGATTCGGCAAAGCTAATCCCCGGCGCTGGGATGGAGTAAACATCACCCCAGTGAGGACCAGCCATAACATCAAGCATCAAGGCGGCATCCCGTACCGTCCGGGCAATAGGCCCCTCGTGGGTCAGTATCTCCGCGCCATGGAAGATCGGGTAGCGAGGCACACGCCCCAACTGGGGTTTGATGCCAAAGACACCACAGCAGCTAGAAGGAATGCGGATCGACCCGCCACCATCATTACCGGCAGCAAGAGGGCCCAACCCCGTAGCCACGGCCGCGGCTGCGCCGCCGCTTGAGCCGCCCGGACTCATTCGCAAGTTCCAGGGGTTGCGCGTGATGCCAAAGAGCCGAGTGTCGGTCAGCATCTTTAAGCCGAATTCCGGCGTATTGGTCTTGCCCAGCATAATGGCGCCTGCCTTCTTCAAACGGGTGACCAGTACAGCATCCTCCTCTGGCACAAAGTCCTTTAGCAATTTGCTGCCCATCGTCGTGCGCACGCCCTTGGTGAAGACCAGGTCTTTGATAGAGACGGGTACACCGTGAAGGGGTCCCAACTCCCCACCCTCCATAAGAGCAGCCTCGGCCTTCTTCGCCGCATCCAGCGCCGCATCCGCTGTTAACGTCACGTAAGCATTGATCTTCGGATTGATAGCCTCTATGCGTTCCAAGACACCTCTCACCACCTCCACCGGCGAAAGCTTCTTCGCCCTGATCTCCCCGGCTAAGTCCACAGCGTTCATCCAGCATATCTCATGGCTCTCCATAACACGTCACCTCACTACAATGGTGATTTTTACCTTACCCTGTCGCGATCGCCTGGTTATCTTATACGATTACTCGGGCCAAACATAGCAGGATACAAAAGCCATGTCAAGTAGAAGCAACGCCTCCTCTGGGTGGAGGAGATGGCAATGATCACCAGAAGACAGTAGTGATCATTGCACCAGGGACAGTAACACACCCCCTGCCACCGCTGCGCCGATGGCCCCAGCTACGTTGGGGCCCATAGCGTGCATAAGCAGGAAATTGCTGGGGTCTTCCTTCGCAGCCATGTTCTGCACAACTCTCGCTGCCATAGGCACCGCCGATACCCCAGCAGCGCCGATCATGGGGTTGACCTTACCTTTAGTGAGAACGCACATCAGTTTGCCCAGGAGCACGCCCGCGGCTGTAGCCATAATGAAGGCAAAAATCCCGAGCACGAAGACAGCTATCGTATCCAAAGTGAAGAATCTGGCTGCTATCATGGTAGAGCCCACGGTGAGCCCCAGTAGAATAGTTACGATGTTCATCAGTTCATTCTGGGCGGCTCCTGCCAGCCTCTCCACCACTCCACATTCCCTCAGCAGATTGCCAAACATGAACATCCCGATGAGAGGTGCCGCCCTGGGAATGAACAAACCGCACAGGACAATTACCACGACCGGGAAGACTATCTTGGCGCGCTGCGGGACCGGGTGCTCAGGGTAGGACATCTTGATCTGCCTCTCCCTCTTGGTAGTGAGCAGCCTGATTATCGGAGGCTGTATTATAGGCACCAAAGCCATGTAGGAGTAACAGGCTACGACTACCGCAGCGAAGATGCCGGGATCTGCACCAATTTGCTGCATTTTGGCAGCAACGTATATAGTCGTGGGGCCCTCAGCACCACCGATGATGGCCACAGACGCCGCCTCTTTGAGGCCAAAATCAAACCAGGGTGTCATACCCAGGGCAAGAGTCCCAATCAGCGCAATGAATACCCCGAACTGAGCCGCAGCCCCCAAGAGAAAGGTCGCCGGCCTGGCCAGCAAGGGCTCAAAGTCAGTCAATGCCCCCAAACCGAGGAATATCAGCAGTGGTATCAGCCCGTTGAAAAGGCCGTACTCGTAAAAATAGTACAGGAAGCCACCGGTCACCTCTCCTGTGGCTGGGTTCACCGACTCGCCCAGGGGCAGATTAGCCAGGATGATCCCGGTTCCGATTGGGATAAGGAGGAGAGGCTCCATGCGCTTGGCGATGCCCAGGAAAATCAGGATAACCCCGATTGCTAACATCCCCAGCATCAGGGGGTTAGAACCGAGGTCCTTGAAGCCCTCAAAGATGTTCCAGAAGTTGCCTAAGTCCATGCCTGACTTCCAAAAAGCCTAAGATCGGTTAGCGCCTATTCCCTAACTCCCGGTCCAACCACGCCGGCACCAGTATTCGCCGCCCTGCAAAAGAGGGTATGCCGCACGCCAAACCCGCTCGCGCTGGGTGCTTCTTCCCCGTGTTTCAATTCTCAAGCTAGTCCGTTCTGCAAACGGTAACCCATCATCACCCACTGCTCCCCGGTACATTTCACCGTTCACTATTACAGAAGTCGGCGGGCTAGAGATATCCCCAACCTCCACCTGATAGTAAATGTCATCTATAGTGAGCGACGTTCCAAGCTCTCTACCCCGCTCCTTCACATGCGAGGCAAGTGCCAGCGCGATAGCGGCCACCTCAACCATCCCCACAGGTTCCGCCCTCTTCCTCACCACATCAACTGCAGCTCCCATCTCACCTACAGCCACCATCCCCTCTACGGCCAACCCATCACTCATAGCCAGCCCATCGTTGCGGAAGATTCGCCCCACAACTACCATGAGGAACATAATTATAGTAAGGCTCACAAATACGGCCCCCATACCAACAAGACTGATGAACAAACCCTCTAGCATAAGCAAACCCACCTGAATGATAGCACGCTAATCAAGCTAAAAAAAAGAGACACCTCAAGAGCGCTTACCCCACGATTGAAAAGGCACGCACGCTAGCAGCGATAAACGTTGCTCTGCCTTTCTCCGCCGTGTCTCAATGTAAAAGCCCCTGATCAAATATCTTTCTTGATGACCCATTTTACACTGTAGCCTGCGCTTTTTCAACACATTTCCCCTCGCAGGAGAAAACATCCAGTGCTATAATAACACATACCCATGTTTACCCACCTTCACATCCACACCGACTACAGTCTCCTTGACGGAATGTGCCGTATCCCTGATCTAATCAGCAGGGCTAAAGAGCTAGGCATGGACAGCCTTGCGATCACCGACCACGGAGCACTCTATGGCATTATCACATTCTACCGCAAAGCGAAAGAAGCCGGCATAAAACCAATCCTGGGCTGCGAGTTCTACGTTGCGCCCAAGGAGAGACAAAGCAGGCGCGCAGCCGATAAAAACGCATATCACCTCGTTCTGCTAGCTCGGAATGAGGCAGGATACCACAATTTGCTCAAGCTCGCTACCGCTGCCCAACTTGAGGGGTTCTACTACAAGCCGAGAGTGGACAAAGAGCTGCTCTCGCAAAATAGCGAGGGCTTGATTGCGCTCTCTGCGTGTCCAAGCGGAGAGTTAGGATGCCTGATATTAGAAAATCGCCTTGAAGATGCTGAGAAGGCCGCTTTATGGTACAAAGACGTTTTCGGCGATTTCTACCTGGAACTCCAAGAGCACGCTATCCCCGAGCATGCCCAGATCAACAAAGAACTAGTCGGGTTGTCTCGTAAGCTGGGACTTCCTCTCGTAGCTACCAACGATGTTCATTATGTAAACAAGGATGACGCCTATGCCCATGACATCCTGCTCTGCATTCAAACTAACAACACAATTCACAACGAAAAGCGTTTTAGGATGGCCAACGATTCCTTTTACCTCAAGAGCTCTCAAGAGATGGCAGAGCTCTTCGCCGAATTACCAGAGGCCCTGGCTAACACCCAGCATATTGCCGAGCTGTGCAATCTTAGCCTTGACTTCGAACGCCTCCACCTTCCAACTATCGAGCTGCCCTCTGGCAAAACCGTCGACGAACATCTCGCAGAACTCTCCCACCAAGGGCTTGCAGTACGCTATCCTGAACTTCCGCCAGAAGCAGTACAGCGCCTTAACTATGAGCTTGAAGTTATAAAGCAGACCGAGTTCGCCAACTATTTCCTGGTCATCTGGGACGTCATATCCTTCACCCGGGCACAAAACATCCTCTTCGGCGTTCGCGGCAGCGCTGCAGCCAGCATCGTCCTCTACTGCCTGGGGATAACTGACATCGACCCTCTGGCACACAAACTGGTGTTCGAGCGCTTTCTAAACGTAGAGCGCAGAGAAATGCCAGACATCGATCTCGACTTTCAAGATGACCGCCGCGATGAGGCTATAGCCTATACAGCCCAGAAATATGGGCATGAGCGTGTAGCTCAGATCATTACCTTTGGCACCATGGGAGCTCGCGCAGCACTCAGGGATGTGGGCAGGGCTTTGGGGCTCTCCTACGGTGATGTCGACCAGGTAGCAAGACAAATACCTGCTCCGTCGGCTACCATTCAGGAAGCGCTGGAAACAAATTTCGAACTACGCAATAGATACCAGGAAAACACGAATACAAAACACCTCATTGACACCGCTACCAAACTGGAGGGGGTAGCCCGCCATGCCTCCACACATGCCGCCGGCGTAGTGATTTCCAAAGAGCCCCTCATCCAACACGTCCCGTTGCAAAGGCCAAGCAAAGCCGACGAGCAGAGTATCAACACGACCCAGTTTGCCATGGATGATCTCGCCAGCATCGGCCTCCTGAAGATGGACTTTCTGGGATTAGCAAATCTAACCATCCTGGAAAAGGCAAAGCGGATTATCGCCAGAAATCGTGGTATCGACATCGACCTTCACAATATACCTCTCGATGATACCAAGACCTTCGATCTCCTGTCCTCGGGAGAGACGACTGGGGTATTTCAACTTGAGGGAACTGCTATGCGCCGCTTTATCAAGGAACTTAAGCCCAGTTGCTTCGGCGACATCGCTGCTATGGTAGCTCTCTATCGGCCAGGACCCAAGGAGCATATTCCGACCTTCATCCGGGCAAAACACGGGCTAGAGCCCATTAACTTCCCCCACCCCGCGTTAACCGAAATCCTGCAGGAAACCTACGGCGTCATCGTTTACCAAGATCAGGTGCTTCTCATCGTCCAAGCCTTCGCCGGCTACAGCCTGGGCGAGGCCGACATCGTGCGCAAAGCGATGGGGAAGAAAATCCCTGAGGTCATGAAAAAGGAGATGCAACGATTCCTCGCCGGAGCGAAGAAAAAGGGTTTCTCCAAGGACCTGGCAAATCAGGTATGGAGCCTGATCGAGCCATTCGCCGGCTACGCATTCAATAAGGCGCACAGCGTTAGCTATGCTCTTATCGCCTATCAGACTGCTTATCTTAAGGCCAACTACTCTGTCGAATTCATGTCTGCTCTCCTCACCACTAACATGGGACAGGCAGAGAAGATAGCCTCAGCTATTAGCGAGTGCCACCGGCTAAACATCAAGGTACTCCCACCTGATATGAACCGAAGTGGAGAGGATTTCATTATCGAGCAAGATGAGTCCGGTACCGAAGCCATCCGCTTCGGACTTGCAGCAGTCAAGAACGTCGGCGCTGCCGCAATCAAACCCATCGTCTCCGCCCGAGACCAAGGAGAGCCATTTAGATCAATCGACGATTTCTGCCGCCAAGCCGACCTTAGAAACCTCAACAAGCGGGCGCTGGAAAGCTTGATCAAAGCAGGAGCGTTGGACTCGTTAGGTGAACGTGGTTCTCTTTTGGCTGGCATCGACCGCATTCTCTCGCTGGCGCAAACAGAGCAACGCCTCAAGGAAGTAGGACAGGCCACAATGTTTGACCTTTGGGGACGGAGCGTAGACGTACCACTACCCGGACTCGAACTCCCCGAGGTGGAAATACCTACCAGGGAAAGGTTGGCCTGGGAGAAAGAACTGCTGGGAGTATATCTTTCCGAACATCCATTCACCCGGGCTTCTCAACAGCTAGCTTCCGAAGTCGATGTATTCTGCAGTCAGATCGACGAGGAGATGGTAGGACAGACAATTATTACAGCAGGTTTGGTTACATCGGTGCGGCAGTCGTTTACAAGGGACAAACGGCCTTTTGTCAGCGCCGTTCTGGAGGATTTCGGCGGTAGCATAGAGGTCACAGCCTGGCCCGAGGTCTACGAACGTTCCAAAGACCTCTGGCAAGAAGGTAATACCCTACTGATCAAGGGCAAAGTAAGGGCTAAGAGCGAGCGCATACAAGTGACCTGCCTCGGTGTATCCCTGTACCAACCAGACAAGAGCAAGGAATCTGCAGAGCAATCGGAAGTGGCCCCTTCTCGTCGCCGATTGAGAGTCAACCTTACCACCTCTGACGATACCAACACAGACATCACCCGCCTGAGGCAACTCTTCAACGTACTCAAGCAGTTCCCCGGCCAAGATAAGGTATATTTAACCATCGTCAGCGGTGAGAGGACCACGAAACTCGAAGTGCCCGATCTGGCTATAGACTATGGCCCCGAACTTCACCGCTATCTGGTTGATGTAATCAACGAGCAGGACTTGATTGTTGAAGAAAGCGTGAGTTAGACTTGCTTATCCACCAGCCTCCATGTCAAGAAGGCGCTTCTTCAACCCAAGGCCACCGCCAAAGCCACCAAGGCTGCCATCACTAGCCACCACCCGATGACACGGCACAACGATCGGGAAGCGATTTCTCGCCATCGCCCCTCCCACTGCGCGGCATGCCCGGGGCTTTCCGATTCGATGCGCCACCCACGCGTAGCTCTTTACCTCGCCGTAAGGAATGGAGCGAGTTGCTTTCCAGACCACTTGCTCAAAAGTGGTCGCTCCCTCAAAGTCAAGCTTATCTGGGAATGTTACCATCTCGCCATCAAAGTAGCGCTGAAGCCGCAAAGGAAGGTCCCCGAAAGCAGAGGCATCCTCGACCGCCCCGGGAATAGAGTCGTCAAGCCCAGCGAGCGCTGCCTCCAGAGATGACTCAGGCAAGGAGATTCGGCTTATCCCCTTCCCGAATCCACCTACAACCACCCAACCAAGCTTAGTCCCAACGACAGTATATCTCGCTTTCAAACCAAGCCTCATAGCTGGAGCAATGGCTTGACTATAATCCAAACCAACGAGATTTTCAATCCGCCGCTATCCCCCTTTTCCGCCACCCTCTCCCTTTGGTCAAAATTCCGCAAACTTCCTCCCATTATGGAACTGATTCTGCATCGTGAGCCCACGCCTTGTATTTGTCGCCCAAATGTGCTAGCATAGACCGAGATAGGCTGAGGAAGAGTCGCACAGGAATATCTAAGGGCGGTTAATTCGGGGAACTAGTATATGGTAACGGAAAAGGAGAAGGCGCTCGATTTAGCGATCAGCCAGATCGAAAAGCAATTCGGCAAGGGTTCGATCATGAAGCTGGGGGAGATATCCGCAAGAGTAGCAATTGACTCTATCTCCACTGGTTCACTCTCTCTGGACTTAGCCATTGGCATTGGTGGCATCCCTCGTGGGCGAGTTGCCGAAATCTTTGGGCCTGAGGCATCAGGCAAATCAACACTTTGCCAGCACATCATCGCTGAAGCCCAGAAATCCGGTGGCATGGCGGCGTATATCGACGTGGAACATGCCCTCGATCCCGTTTACGCTGCCGCTTGCGGGGTTAAGGTAGATGACATGCTCATCTCCCAACCCGACACCGGGGAGCAAGCCCTCGAGATCACCGAAACACTGGTCCGCAGCAGTGCCGTCGATGTGATAGTCATCGACAGTGTGGCAGCGCTGGTGCCCAGGGCTGAGATCGAAGGGGATATGGGAGATGCCCATGTTGGATTGCAAGCACGGCTAATGTCACAGGCGTTACGGAAACTCACAGCAGCCATAAGCAGGTCGCGTACCTCTGTGGTATTCGTCAACCAACTCAGAGAAAAGGTTGGCATTGTCTTTGGCAACCCAGAGGTAACCCCAGGTGGCAGGGCCCTCAAGTTCTACAGCTCGCTACGGATCGACCTCAGGAAGATAGACACCATCAAGGTAGGGAGTAAGGTAGTGGGCACTAGAATCAGAGCCAAGGTGGTCAAGAATAAGGTCGCTGCACCATTCAGATCAGCCGAGTTCGACATCATGTTTGAGGAAGGCATCAGCAAAGAGGGTAACCTCGTCGATCTCGGGGTCGAGATGGGGATAATTACGAAGAACGGGGCCTTCTTCTCACTTGGCGAGACACGCCTCGGACAGGGTCGCGAGAATGCGAAGGAATACCTCAAGCAACACCAGGACCTTGCATTCGAGATCGAGCACCAGATAATGGCAGCTGACAACGCCAGTAAGGAATCAGCATCCTTCTCCCCCGTGGTTAAACCTGAAATAGTAGAATCAACTGACTAGCTCCGATTTCACCCCTACCATACTCCAGTCCGACTCACCGACAGGGATGTTCCATCCCGCCTCCGCCTAAAAGTGCCTTGAGGAAGAGGATGAACACGGTCACTGTCGTTGAGACCCGCAAGAATCGCCAAGGGGTCAAAGTAATCCTCGACGGAGGCTCTGCCTTCAGTTTAAGCCTTGCTGTAGCTGCTGAGGCTGGGCTTCACAAAGGGCAGACGCTGTCAATTCCCGAGATCGAGAGGCTTAAGAGCACTGAGCAGCTTCACCGCTCGCTGAATAGTGCGCTACGGTACATGAGCCCACGCCCCCGAAGCGAGGTGGAAATAAGAACCCGACTGAGTCGTCACGGCTTTGACACTGAGACTATCCAGAAAGTGCTCGCTGAATTAAAGAAACAGGGATTGGTGGATGATGTCGCCTTCGCCCAGTTTTGGCGGGAGAACAGGGAGAACTTCAGACCACGTAGTCGCCGATTCATGGAATTGGAGTTGAAGCAAAAGGGGGTTGACGCTGAAATCATCGCAGAGGCAACCATAGATGTCGATGACGACCAGGGTGCCTATCGGGCGGCACAAAAGAAGGCTCGCTCTCTTTCAGGGCTGGATTATCCCAGCTTTCGCAAGCGCATGGGGTCATTCCTGAAACGGCGGGGCTTCGACTATGAGTTGAGCAATCGTATTATCGACCGCATATGGCAGGAGCAAAGTAGCGAACTGCCAGACTAGCGGGAAAGAAAGGTTCTGAAATGGATGGGATATATCTAGTACCTATAGTTCTAGTAATGCTGCTCCTGGGTGCAGCAATTGGCTTCTTTATCAGGAATTTCATATTGGCCAAGAGATTTCGTCGCGCCGAAGAAGATGCTGCCAAAATTCTGGACCAGGCCAATACCAGGCAGAAGGAAATCGTTCTGGAAGCCAAGGAGGAAGCCCTGAAGCTCAAGGCTGAAGTTGAATCTGAAACTCGTTCGCGCCGTTCTGAGCTTCACCGCCAAGAGCGACGCATCTCTCAGAAAGAAGAGAATCTTGACCGCAAAACCGAAGCCCTCGATCGCCGAGAGCGTAATCTGGCAGCCAAGGAAAAGGAGGCAGATAGCTCCCTGGCTCAACTTGATGAGTTTAAGAAAAAGCAGGTTCAGCAGCTTGAACTCATCTCCGGCATGTCAACAGCTGAGGCTAAAGAACTTCTGTTGACCACGGTTGAGGAGGAAAGCCGTCAAGATATGGCACAGCGCATCCGTGAAGTTGAGGCCCAACTGAAAGCGGAAGCAGACCAAAAGGCTAGGGAGATCGTTTCCCTCGCTATCCAGAGGTGTAGCGCCGACGTCGCCTCTGAGACCACAGTATCTGTAGTCCCCCTGCCATCCGATGACATGAAGGGGCGGCTCATCGGCCGCGAGGGGCGCAATATCAGAGCCCTGGAGAACGCTACCGGAGTCGATCTTATAGTAGACGACACGCCAGAGGCGGTGACTATCTCCTGCTTCGACCCTATTCGACGCGAGATTGCCAGACTGGCACTGGAAAGGCTCATCCTCGATGGCCGTATCCACCCCGCTCGTATTGAGGAGGTAGTAGGTAAGGCCAGGAATGAGATGGACGCTATTATCCAGACTGAGGGGGAACAAGCAGCTTATAAGGCGGGAGTCGTTGGCCTTCATCCTGAGATAATTAAGTTACTGGGGCGCCTAAAGTATCGCTTCAGCTATGGACAAAACGTGCTCAGCCATAGCATCGAGGCATCGTATCTCTCGGGGATGATCGCCACTGAGTTAGGAGCTGATGTCAATATAGCAAAAACGGCGGGGCTGTTGCACGACATTGGCAAGGCTGCAGATCAGGAGATCGAGGGCCCCCACGCCGCCATCGGTGCCGACATAACCAGAAGACTGGGCAAATCCATGGATGTATCCAAGGCCATCGGCGAACATCATGGAGAGACAGACTCTACGAGTGTCGCCGGGTTTATTGTTTCTGCCGCTGATGCCATCTCCAGCTCAAGGCCAGGAGCCAGGCGAGAGTCCCTGGACCAGCACCTGAAGCGCCTCGAGGCGCTGGAAACCGTGGCATCAAGCTTCCCGGGCGTTGAGAAATCGTTTGCCATCCAGGCCGGCCGTGAGGTTCGTATCATGGTCAAACCGCAGGACATCGATGACCTCAGCATAGTGACATTGGCCCGGGATATTGTTAAGAAGAGAGAGGAAAGCCTCGCGTACCCCGGACAGATAAAGGTTACCGTCATCAGGGAGACGCGCGCCGTGGATTATGCCAAGTAGAAACTGTAAGAGTCGAACGGAGGCCTTTTGAGAATATTGATGGTAGGTGACGTAATAGGCAG
>DAOUTY010000248.1 GCA_030668425.1 Chloroflexota bacterium | reverse complement strand
CATCGCCATAACGCAGATGGCTGCTATGGCCGTTAATGCCGGGATGTGCCACACTGTGGTCTGCTGCTATGGCTGGCACAACAACCCTGTAGATGTCCCACTGGGTTTACCACCTGGCTTTGAGTTTACCCTGACTTATGGAGAAATTTCGGCGATACCATTCCTGGCTCAAGTGGCCCGCAGGCACATGATAGATTTCGGAACAACTAGCAAGCAACTGGGAACCGTGGCTGTCACATGTAGGAAGCACGCGTGCCTGAATCCAAACGCCCAGATGTACGGCAAACCAATTACCCTTGAGGAGCATCAAAATTCCCGTTGGGTATCAGAGCCATTGCGCGCATTGGATTGTTGCCCCTGGACAGATGGTGGTGGCGCCGTTGTAGTGACCACTGCCGAGAGAGCGAGGGATCTGAAGAACCGTCCTATTTATATCAGCGGCTGTGGGCAAGCGCATGGAGCACCTCTGTTACGCCCTTACCGCAATCCCGAAATCTCTGATTGGGCTGCTTGGACAAGAGCAGGTGAAACTGCATTCAAGATGGCAGGAATGACACCAAAGGACATCGATGTCTGCCAATTTTACGATGCTTTCACAATCGTTTTTCTTACACAAGTGGAAGCCAGTGGCTTCTGCAAAATTGGAGAGAGTGGTCCTTTTGTTGAGAGCGGCAAGATAGAGCTTGGCGGTGAGCTCCCCTGCAACACAGCCGGTGGTCTGCTTTCAGAAGGTCACACCATGGGTATGGGACACATAATCGAGGGTGTTCGCCAGCTAAGAGGAGAGTGTGGGGAAAGACAGGTGAAGGATGCTGAGACTACCTTAATAACTGGATTCGGTGGTGTCGTTAATGAGTATCCGCCAACCTTCAGCTTCTCTACTTTAATCCTGAGGAGGTGATTATATGGCAGAGTTTAAGCTCCCCAAGCCGCTCCCAATGCCCTCCGAAGAATCCAAGCCCTTTTGGGATGGATGCCAGAGACAGGAGCTTTTGCTTCAGAGGTGTGATGACTGTGGATTCTATCGCTTCCCCCCAAGCAACCTCTGCCCAAGATGTATGAGCATGAATTATCAGTGGACCCAAGCTAGCGGTAAAGCCAGGGTTTTTTCCTGGGAGGTCACTCACCAGGCCTTTTATCCAGCTTGGGATACGCCTTATAACGTAACTATTGTTGAGTTGGAGGAGGGGCCACGTATGCACACTAATATAGTGGGCTGCAAGAACGAGGATATCTATGCCGATATGCCCCTCGAACTTGTCTTCGAAAAGGTAGAAGATCAGGATTGGCACTTGCCCAAGTTCAGGCCGGCAACCAGCAAATAGGGTGCCGGGCAAACTCTAGAAGGAGAATAAAATGCCAGCAGTTATCTATGAAAAGAAAGAGCACATAGCCATCGTCACCATGAATCGCCGCGATGCACTCAACGCCATGGATGACGAGATGATGGAACAGCTTTCCGATGCCTGGATGGATATCAGGGATGACCGCAATATCTGGGCAGCTATCATCACCGGCGCCGGCAAAACAGCATTCTCCGTCGGTGGAGATCTCAAAACCTTCCTCCCCAAGATTATCGAAGCCGATCTCAGAGACCTCCAGTCGGACACCAAACCCCTCAACGCAGTGCTCCGCGGTTTCGACCTCTGGAAGCCTGTCATCGCCGCTGTCAACGGTTTCTGCTTCGGCGGTGGTCTGGAGATGCTCCTGGGCACTGACATCAGGGTAGCCACTGAGAAAGCTGTCTTCGCAGTAATGGAGCCCACGTGGGCGCTCTTCCCCGGCGGCGGTACTACTGTCAGACTTCCCAGACAGATTCCTTACGCCCGCGCTATGGAGATGCTCCTCACCGCTAATCAGTTCACTGCTCAGGAAGCCTGCGACATCGGCCTTATCAACAAAGTGGTTCCCTATGAAGAACTCATGCCGACCGCTATGGCCTACGCCGAGAAGATATGCTCAAACGGCCCCCTGGCAGTGCAGGCGATCAAGGAATCCGTCATCAGAGGGCAGGCCCTCGATGCCGCCTACTCCATCGAGCGCCTGCAATCATGGATCATCTTCGACACCGAAGACGCCAAAGAAGGCCCCCGCGCCTTCATGGAAGGCCGCAAGGCCGTCTGGAAGGGAAAGTAAAATAAAAAGGTAGGGTGGGTTGAGCGTATCGAAACCCACCAACCCGTAAATGCCTTCGCGATAAGATTAAATCGCTGGTAAAGTTTTCGAGCGAGTGGTGGGTTTAACGCAGTTAAACCCACCTTACGGTTCTGCTTTTATAATAACCGGCATTCAAGACGCCGTTCGTGGTGAGTAGGGGCACGGTTACCGTGCCCCTACATTCTCAAGACGAGCTTTTTTATCTCCCATTTCCGGAGCAATGACAGCCCTTCGACAAGCCTGTCCTGAGTTTATCGAAGGGCTCAGAGTGAACGGGGGTACGGGCTACGGTTTTCACTATTAGCGCTCTTTTAACAGTAGAGGCTTGGTTACCAAGCCCCTACATTATACGTGCCTCGCTACGACAGTTACTTACTGCCATCATTGCGGGTAGGGGCGTTTCGCGAAGCGCCCCTGCTTCGTGTCATTCCTGCGGAAGCAGGAATCCAAAGGACAGGGGATAAGGGCTTGGCTTAGTAT
>DAOUTY010000233.1 GCA_030668425.1 Chloroflexota bacterium | reverse complement strand
TCGATATCGTGACCGCCAGGTCAGAGACTTATGCCAGACCAGGAGCATTGCCTACAGTGAAGCCGGGAACGATCCAGGATGACCTCTTAAGGCGTGACTTATCGATAAACGCCATGGCAGTCCATCTCGACCCTGCCCGCTTCGGCGAGATGGTCGATCCCTATGGTGGAAAAAACGACCTCGACCAAGGCCTCGTCAGAGTACTGCACAAGGAGAGCTTTAAGGACGACCCTACCCGCATCTGGCGTGCCATCAGGTACGAACAGCGCCTCGTTTTCAGACTGGAACCCGACACCGAGGGCTTGCTTCGCCGTGACGTAGGCATGATGGACAGGGTAAGCGGGGACAGGCTGCGCCACGAGCTGGAGCGCATTCTTAAAGAGGACTATCCAGAGAAAGCCATCTACCGGGCTGAGGAACTGGGGGCTCTGCAGCAACTCTCGCCATCTCTTGAGGGCAATAGCTGGCTCGCGGGGCACTTCGAGAAAGCTCGCAAGGCAAGTCCAGACTCGAAACCTGAGACCACCATTTACCTGGCGCTTTTAGTCTGGCGACTTGATGCAGAACAGATCGATGATTTTCTGGAGCGCCTCAAGTTCGGTCGCGCAGAGGCACAAGTGCTGCGGGATATTCCCGGCTTGAAGAAAGCCCTGACAGACTTAGAGGCTCAAGAGCTACTGCCGAGCAAGATCTGCCGCCTGCTCCAGCGCCACTACCCCCAGACTATCCTGGCTGCCGCCCTGGCCGCAGCTTCCGAGCATGCAAGGCGGCAACTCGCGCTTTACCTCTCCAATATGCGGTTCGTCGCTCCCTCCCTCGACGGGGATGATCTGAAACGGATGGGGGTGCCGCCAGGCAAGAAGCTGGGATGGTTGCTGCAAGCCCTCAAAGATGCAAGGCTCGATGGCAAAGTAACCACCAAGAAAGGCGAACAGGAATTGGTACGCCAGTGGCTTATCGAGTCAAAACGCTGAGAAGTTTACCATGGGAGATACTTGCCACGTCTGCGGCCAGCCTCTGGATGACACAAATGCGGTCAATTGCATCTCCTGCGGCAGGAACATCCATTTTCAGTCATCTGATTCCCCGGGTGACGACTGCAGCCATATACTGACCAGACCCAACGTCTGCGGCCTGTCTTTCATGTGTAACCCCTGCTTTGAGCGGACATCGTCTAGTGACAGCATTGCGTAGCCGCAGCACACAACACGTTTTCCAAGTCAAATTGCAGTATATCGAGCCATAGTCATATGTAAACCGCATGAGTCACCGAAAAAATCCGATCTTAGCCGTAGAGTGCTTAGTCGGCTGATTGACGAGGTGCAAGAGCGTAAATGTGCAGCCCATGTCAGTGGGGAACTAGAAGCGCTAGTAGCAAGGAAGGGAAAATGCAAATGTCTTCGTAAGGGCACATCGTACTTGATATTTCAATTTGTGAACAGATATCAAACTTGACATTCCACAAAAGTGTGTTATTCTTTAACAAAGACCTAGTGGAAGTTTGCTAATTCCGACCTGTCATATGCCTCAACCATTCCCCAGGCCATGGATGACCAAGCTTTAATTGGGTGGTAGGAAAGGAGGTCATCTATGGAGTACGCGGACAAAACACTTACATGCTCGGATTGCGGCTTGAGTTTCACCTTTGGCGCTGGCGAGCAGGAGTTTTTCGCCGGCAAAGGCTTTGTCAACGAGCCCGGGCGCTGCCCTGACTGCCGAGCGGCCAGAAAACAAAATCGCTTTGGCAATAATGGCGGCTACACCAGGCAAAGACAAATGTACCCCGCTGTATGCGCTTCTTGTGGCAAGGACTGTCAGGTCCCCTTTGAGCCCCGAGAAGAACGACCGGTGTATTGCTCAGACTGCTATTCCTCTGTAAGACGGTAGCGTAGCAGCAATGTGCTCCTGTTGTAGCGGTGATCGTTACCGGGAGCTGTGTAGAGGGGAATCGGCGGTTGGGAGTGGCGCTCGATTCCCTTTGGTTTCCAATCATGCAATGTGCGTCTCACTAAAGTCATCGATTCTACTACTTTTTAACGTTTACCCTTAAACTGATCTAGAGGCTAGCTGAAAGATACCTCACTGCAGCATTTGTAGAAGTTGTCATTTAAGAGGGGGTTGAGGTGGAGAATAAGAGCGAGAAAGCTCATAATGACGATTGCCAGGACTGTATTCATCACTGGTTAATAGATGAGAGAAATTTAGGGGTTTGTAAGAAGTGCGGAGCAATCAGGCAATTTTCCCGTTCCTGGAGCCCATTAAGCAAGCAAGGCACTTGGAGCAACAAGCCTAACAAGGAGCAGCATGATGCTTCTTCAGGCACCCAAAGTTGAATATCCGTCCGCACTGATACGTTGATTGAGCTTTTTCTCAAAGCAAGGTCAAGACGTGCTCGCTATTTTCAATCATCCCCACGTAATATCGTCTATCTCGTTGCCATTCGCTCCAGCACAGCAGCTATGTGCTTGGCACCCAGTATGAAATCAGCAAGCCTGATGTGCTCGTTGGGCGCATGTGGGCTGGAGCCGGGATACATCACGCCGATCAAGGCAGTGGGCAACCCCAGAGTGTCAGTGAAAGAGTGCATGGGGCCGCTGCCTGCCATCGAGGGTACAATCACGGGCTCAACTCCATAGACCTCTCTAGCGGCCTCAGAGACCACGCTCACGAAGGGCGAGTCAAGGGGAGTGCGAGCGGCGCTCTCACCCTCAGTCTGAGGGGCGATGACAACATCGCCGAAGCCGTGGCTATCGAGATGCCTTCTCAGCTTGGCCAGTATATCATCCGGGCTCTGGTTGGGAACGAGACGGAAATCGATCTTGGCCCTGGCAAGACAGGGGAGAAC
>DAOUTY010000089.1 GCA_030668425.1 Chloroflexota bacterium | reverse complement strand
TCATAGATGGCGATGGACTTACCGCAATCGCTGCAGAGGTAGAGCTTATCAGAGGAAGGAAAGCACCGACTATACTAACGCCGCACATCGGCGAGATGTCTCGTATCACCAAGATGGGAGTAAGCGAGGTAAACAAGGATAGGATAAACGTGCTTCAGAGTACCGCCAGGGAGCTGAACGCAATTGTTGTGCTGAAGGGTGCGCACTCGTTGATAGGCTGCCCGGATGAGAAGGTGTACATTAACACTAGCGGGAACCCGGGAATGGCTACGGCTGGGAGTGGGGATGCGCTCACCGGTGCGATCGCAGCAATGTATGGGATGGGATTACCCATTGAGGAGGCTACGAGAGTGGGCGTTTTCATGCATGGATTCTCGGGGGATTTGGCAGCCGCTGACAAAGGTGAGGACGGTATTACAGCACAGGACATCGTAGATTATTTGCCCGATGCCTTGAAGTATTACCGGGAGAACTTCGAGGAGATCTCGGCGAGCTTTTATGACAGCGTCTATCTGGTATAGTATTGAATCTCTACGGCTTTGCGCGCCTGGCCCGATGTGGTTCAGGACCCTCTCACTACTTCTAACCAGTGGTTGAGTTCGCTATAGAATGCGAGCATCCTCTCGTCGTGCTGCGATGTCAGAAGAGATGCCTCGGAGGGGTGATATAGCTGCTCTTCGCCACAGGGTTCTATAGCGAGCAGCGTGTTGCCAGTTCCGTCCCAGTCCTCATTCACAGGGAGGCCCAGTTTCTTGAGCCCGGGATCGATTGTTGCGTCGACGAGAACGAGTTCCCCATTGATGTCTACCTTGCAGGCAAGGTGATTACTCGTGGGGAGTTCTCGGGCCAGACTTAGAAGCCGGCGTGGATATTCTATTTCAACCTCATCCCATCTGAAGGGATATACGACATATAGAACCTGCATTCCGAGTCTTTGATACATGTCGCAGAGAAGCAAATGCTTTGGTGTGCATGAGCCCTTCCCGAGGCTGAGTATTTCGGCATATCTTTCAGAATCGGCGATCTCAGGAATTGCAGCGTAGGGTATATCTCTTATCCTCTCGAAGATGCTTACCCTCGCCTCCACAGCATCTTTTCCCGCTGTCCACTCCCTGAACTTTCCCTCGATAATCTCGCTCATGGCCGTGAAGAAATCAGCGCGCTCTTCTTTCGACAGTGAAGCCCAGCAGCTGCAATTCGCTGATCAGGTGTGTTGGATCGTCTGAGCTTAGATGGACGACAAAGCTATTTGAGTCCCGCTCCGGGACGGGAACCATGAACATTGTTATTACTTCCAGGCCGAGCTTGTTGACGGCGGCTACTATTTTCTCGATGTCCTTGGTCCCCTGGCAGTTGCGAACCACCAGCCGGGAGCCGGGTTTTCCTATCCCTAGAATCGGGTTCAGTATCCGGTAAAAGAAGTCGTTGGTAGTGGCTATTCCCACGAGCCTGCCATCATCTACCACGAGCAGAGCTCCCACTTTCTTTCCCTGAGCCACAGTCACCGCTTCCTCTACTGTGGCATCAGGGCTGACGGTTACCAGGTCCCTGACCATGACCCCCTTGACTGTAAGCTTGTTCAATAGACGTGTTATATCGTGAATGCTGAAGCTGGTGAGCTGGGAAGGGCCAGCCCTGTCGAGCGCATCGCGGGTAACTATGCCGACTAGTTTCCCTCTGTCTACCACGGGCAAGCGGCGCATGCGGTGGGCATCCATTATCCTTCTAGCTTCAGCGAGGGATGTGCTACTGGGTATGGTAATAACGTTGCATGTCATTACATCGCTAATAAACATTTACAGCCTCCGTTATTATATCTACCGTCTCTGGCGATTCATTCGAGATGCTATTTGTATATTCGAATTCTATGCATCTAGCCGTAGTGTGTCAAGGGTTTTGGTCTCGGCTGGTGTATTCGAGACTGAAGTCGGTAGGTTGTGATTATGATATACTGGTTTCCGACGAAGGCGGTAAGGAATATGAGAGTAGATGTGATTGTGTCCCCTGCCTTTCTTGAAGGGGGAGAGCTGGAGGGAAGCCTGTGTGCCGTTGTCGATGTGCTCAGGGCTACCAGTACAATAACTACAGCGCTGACGAGTGGGGCGGCTGCCGTATATCCTTGCCTGGATGTCGAGGAGGCTAAAAGAGGCGCAGCCGCATTTGGTCGAGAGCGGAGCCTTCTTGGGGGGGAGGAAAGGGGTCAGCTTATACCCGGGTTTGACTTAGGTAACTCGCCTCTGGAATATCTTGATGCTGATGTTGTTGATGGCAAAGCTATATACTTCTATACTACGAATGGCACCGGGGCGGTCCGGAGGGCGTATGCAGAGTGCGACCGCTCTGTCTACATTGCTGCCCTCATAAACATGTCTGCCGTATCATCGGCGATAGTGGGGGCTGCGTCCGACGGTAAGGCTGCGGGAATAGTAATACTGTGTTCCGGCCGATATGGCAAGCCTTCGGCAGAGGATACCTTCTGCTCGGGCCTGATGGTAAGGATGGCGGTGAATGGACTGCGTGAGTTCGGCATCCCCCCTGATTTGACGGATAGCGCGATGGTCGCTGCCGGATTTGCCGAGGCCAACGAAGGGAAGGGCCTGGATATTCTCGCCTCAAGTGAGCACGGCCGTTTCTTGCAGTCCCTTGGTTTCACGCCGGACCTCGATTTTGCCTCTCGATTAGACTCCTATAACGCCGTTCCTGTCTTCAACGGCGAACGGATTGTCCTACTGAATGGAGATTCCTAGGGGTCTGTGCTCGGCCCCATGGGGGTCGACCCCCGGAATGTTGTTGACATAACGTTAGCTGGGGGTAAGCTTAGGTATTACTGTGCTTCGACCACCTGCTTCTCAGCAGGCTCTGGGGGTGTTGACGTCACAGCAGATTTGAGTTTTAGCTGGAAAGCGATCTCGTATGTTTTCACCTCTACAAATGCCAGGTTCCTGACAGCATACTCTAGTGCTGCATCGGCCTTTTTTGTGATTATTATTCCCCTGACATTCTGATTTTCCGCGGCAACCTTCTCACTTACCCAGCTGGCGTATCGCAGGAGCTGTCCCACAGAGGAATCGCTGGTCTCGCCTCTCCTCAGTTGGATTATCACTAAATCATTTGTGTCCGCATCGCGCGCGAGAAAGTCTATGATCCAGGTTCCCGCCGGGAATCGCCTGCCGCCGTGTTTGGGGGTTTTGTAGAGTTCGAGCGTTGAGCCCCAATCAATATTTGACCAGTTGCGATCAATGAACTCCTCCAGGCTGTAAAACCCGATACGCCATGTCCAGCGCATAAACTTAGACCTGCAATCAAAATTGCCTTGTGGGAACTTGGCAGTGAACAGGACGGCGAGGAAAGATAGGGCGCCGGTAACCAGAAATGCCAATCCTAAGAGAGTGAGGACGATAAGGCGTGGAATGAGCAATAGCCATCTTACAAGCGATAACCAGAATGACGGCGGTTCCTTGAGCCGGCCGCTGTCGAAAACCGAGAGGAGCCCGATTTCCTGCGACATACCTCACCTCCTTGGTTGGATGCTACAAAAGGCGCATGAAATGGTCGCGCATAAACCCTGGTTTGGCACCAAGTCCGAAGCACGAAACCCCAAACAGTGATTCAACCCGGAAACTGGTGTGGCAATGCTAGTCCACTGCTCTCTGTCTGTCAAGCTCTCCCGGCTACACCATATATTAATGAGCCTTTCGAGAGAAGGGTATGTCCTGTATAATATGAAGGACAAAAGAGATGAAAGCTGCCGAGGATTGTTATTACTGCCTGGAGGGTTTGCTGCGCCAGGCTGCCGGGTTGGCCACTGAAGAGACCGACTTGAGGGCGAGGGTAATAGAAGAAGGGCTCTTGCTCCTTAACCGCGAGTTTTCCACAGACAAGACCTCTATTGCTGTTGCCACGCCACTGCACCGTCTTGTCAGAGAGTTGACAGGCAATATTGACCCTTACCTCGGGATTAAGGCAGCGGAATTGGAAATGGCCGAAGAGATTCAACATAGTCTGGATGAGAATCCCGAAGGTGATCTCAGGAAATGTCTTGCCTACGCTGTTCGGGGAAACAGTATAGATTTCTTCAAGGACCTGAAGGAGATCATGGTGGCGATGAGTGGGCCCGTAGAGTTTGCCATCGATGACACGGCGAAGCTGGAGCAGAAACTGGAAGGTGCCAGAAGCATTCTCTATCTGGCGGACAACGCCGGGGAGGTGCCCTTTGACCTGCCTCTGGTGCGCTGGCTGGGAGGCTATGCGCCTGTCACCTATGTGGTGAAGGGGTCACCAGTCCAGGATGATATCACACTCTCTGACCTGGAAAGATTCGGAATGGCGAAGGAATTGCCCAGGGTAATCAGCACTGGCACCGACACCCCGGGTGTTGATATGGAGATAGCCTCAGCCGAATTCAAGGGTGAGTTCGTGGCTGCTGACATTGTGCTGGCCAAGGGTATGGGCTACTGGGAGACACTCTCTGAGTTGCCTGCGCAGGGCAAAGTGTTTCACCTTCTTAAAGCCAAATGCGGGCCAGTGGCCAGTTCTCTTGGTGTGGCTCTGAATAGCTATGTGGCCTCTTTGCGGTGATGGCATATGACAAGCGAAATGCGGCCTAAACTGAGGAGAATACAGGCCAGCCCGGGACATTGGCAGGGCCAGCCCGTGATAGTGCTCCGTGATCCCCTGGGGCTGGTTGACATGGCTGTGGCTATTCCTAGAAATGTTGCTCCTTTCCTCGAGCTGTGCGATGGAACTCGCGATGTTGCTACTCTGAGCACCGCCCTGGAACTGAGAACCGGGTTGAGGCTGTGGCCAGGTTATGTCGAAAAGATGCTTGCCGAGCTTGACGAGGCGCTGCTGCTGGAAAACGAGCGTTTTGCCCAGGCATACAGGGAAACGGTAGAGAGATTCAGGTCTAATTCATTTCGTCTTCCCACCCTGGCGGGGACGGTCTACCCTGCCAACCCCGAGGGGCTTGACCGTACTTTCACGGAGTACTTCGATATGGCATCTTCGGAGGCCGGAGATGTGCCCGATATTGAGCAGGTGCGCGGCCTGGTGAGTCCCCATATCGACTATAACCGCGGTGCAGCCATCTATGCGGAGGTATGGCGGCGAGCAGCGGCGGCGGTGCGTGAGGCTGAGGTAGCTGTCATACTGGGCACTAATCACTCGGATTGCGAGAAGTTGATTGCTATGACACAGCAGAGCTATTCCACACCCTGGGGCGTATTGCCCACGGCCAGCGATGTAGTTGATAAGGTGGCTGCTGCACTGGGTGAGGAGGAAGTATTTGCCGAGGAGCTTCACCATCGAGGAGAGCACTCGGTGGAGATAGCGGCAGTCTGGCTACACTATTTGCTGAAGGACAAGGTTTGTGAGCTCGTGCCTGTGCTCTGCGGCTCCTTCCACAAGTTCGTTGCAGGAGAGGGACAGCCCGGTGAGGACGAGCAGGTGGCTCTCTTTATTGACGCAGTGAGGGAGGCTACGGCTGATCGGCGTACCCTGATAGTGGCTGCCGGAGACCTGGCTCACATGGGACCGGCCTTCGGCGATCACTATCCTATAGATGGGGTAGGAAGGGCCGATATATCAGTAGCCGATGGCGAGCTGATGGACACGATAGCTAGAGGCGATGCCGAAGGCATGTTTTTGCAGGTGAAAAAGGAGGGCGACCGGAGGAGAATCTGCGGCCTGCCACCGATATATCTGGCTCTGAGGCTTTTGGGAGAGACTACCGGCAAGGTCACTGGCTATGCCCAGTGTTCTGCCGACCAGCAGGAAACCTCATTAGTATCGATCTGCGGCATGGTATTCATTTAACTGCTCCGGCATTGTTGGGGTTGAAGAATCGCAATGAGCCTGTGAGTAAACGGGCGCTCAGGGTTTGATGGTTTTTGAAGGGTGAGACTGATTCAGGGAAAAACATGGTGCGGAATAAGACGAAGACGATCCAAGAGGTTCATGTGCAACCCGGCGCTAAGAGTAATTGTATAGTGGGGCTCAGGGACGGCATTCTCCACGTGAGGGTCACAGCACCACCGCATAGGGGCCAGGCCAATCAGGCGCTGCTGGCACTCATGGCTCAGGCGCTGGGGGTCTCAAAGAGTGACCTTGCAATTATCCGGGGACATACAAGCCGGAACAAGGTTCTGGCCATACAAGGCCTGAACTCGGAGGAACTGAAAGAGAAACTGGCACAGTCAGGGGCCGAGTAGGAGCTGCCGCAATTTGAGGTTTATTTGGCTATGAAATATGTCTACGCCCATCTGCCCCAGAATGAGGATATTGGCTTTGAAGAAAGGTCCTACAGTGTGACCGAGGGGTTATTGGAGTACCAGGGACGAAGTGTTCTCTATCTCCATGTTGATGCTTCGGATGTCACATTTTGTGACCGCAGCTACGCTTCACATCTAGTGAGCGTCAACGTGAAGGGTTATGTAACTAGATGGAAGTACGAAACAAACGAAAAGGGCGAAGCGCTATCCGAAATAGAGCCAGTTACGGATGATGAGGGGAAACGGGCGATAAGCGACCTCCTGCGAACCAGCCTCAATATAGCCACCGTCAATTTCTTCTAGGGAAGTCTCGCTATGCAGTCAGGTAGTACTTCAATCCGCTTTTTTGCACGCAAGGTCAGCACTTTCGCAAAAACCTTAGTTGTTGTATCATTCTACTCCAAGAAGTGTGTTCGATGGGGAGGGTATGAGATGAGAGCAGCGGTGCTGGAGGACAAGGAAAGATTTGTGGTCAGAGAGGTGCCGGAACCTGTTTTGGAAAACGATGAAGTCTTGATAAAGGTGCAGTATTGCGGAATATGCGGTTCCGACTTACATGTTTACGAGATAGGAGGAGGTACAGGGCCTGGCCATGAGTTCTCGGGAGATATTGTTGAAGTGGGGCCGGATGTGAAGGGATGGGGAATAGGGGATCGAGTGGCAGTTATGCCACGTACCTCATGTGGCGAGTGCTATTGGTGTAGACGGGGTGAGGGTTTTGGACTCTGTGAAAAATTCGATGTGGTGTTGGCACAATATGAGGGGGCTTTTCGCACCTATGCTAAGGCTAAATACGGACAACTTCATAAGCTCCCCGACGAGCTGAGTTATGAGCACGCAACCTTGATCGAGCAGACGACCTGTGCGC
>DAOUTY010000034.1 GCA_030668425.1 Chloroflexota bacterium | reverse complement strand
AGTGCAGGTAAACCATGATCTAACACAAACCCTATATTCAAAAGGTGTTAGCTACTTCTTCCAAACTGACACAGGTCCTCGTTAAACCGCTCACCTAGTTGGTTCAGCCACGGCGATATCTCTCCCAACCCAAGGCCCTCGTGAAGCCGCTCACCTAGATGGTTCAGCCGCGGCGATAGCTCTTCCAACCCAAGGCCCTCGTGAAGCCGCTCACGTAGCTGGTGTTGGTTCAGTTGCGGCGATAGCTCTTTCAAACCAAGACACTCGCCAAATTGGCCAAACTGTGTCAACATCTGCCTCAGCCCATGGAACTGCCCAACAAATACGTAGGTGATACCAGGCACATATCCATCCTCGATACCTGCAATAAGGTATATCCCTGCCTCCGAGAATTGATACTTCAATTCTCCAAACTCATTGGTTGCCCCCAGATATTCCCCACTGTCAACCACCATCTCACTAAATGAGGGGTTTTGAACATCCGTCTGCGGCAAAAGCATGGGAATGGGTCCGATAGAGCCCCTCGACAGGGCATAGAGTGCCACGCCCTCAACAGTAGTTTCGCTGTCTCTAGTATTTGCCGTGAAGGTTACCTCCTCACCTACGTCAGCCCTTCTGGGGTCAGCCTGGATCGCAAGCCCTCCTATCAGATCAGGCTTCACTGTCAGCCGCGCCAGTCCCGGGCCATAGCCTTCCTTGGTAGCAACAATAAGTAATCCCCCTGCTCTATCGAAAGCATGCGTTATGTTACCACCACCCGTCGTTATGCCCAGAAACTCACATGAGTAGCCCTGCGGAGCAATTATGCTATTCGTGTCAGATAACCCCGGTTTGGGCCAACTTAGGGCATACACGCCGGCCCCCTCAACCGCTATACCACTCGACCTTTCCGTGACGGTAATGGTCACCGATTCATCAACCTGAACGACATTCGGCGCATCAACTGCCAGAACCGGCACCTCAGCACCATATTGACCTTCCTGCGCGACAGCTATCCCCAGACCTGAAATAGCTACCATTATCGCCAGCATCACCACCGCCATTCTCAATAACACCTTTTTCATGACTTTTGCCCTCCAATCTTGTTTTTGGTGTACGCTTATTAAAACGAAAAAGTCGCCAAAAGGTTAGCCCCACAAGAAAGTTCCAAATCAGCCACGTCCGCAGCGGACGTAGTGCGATATCTAGCGTATTGCACAATATCCGCTCTCCTGCTATAGTATTCGCTACCAAGAATCGTTAGGACTCAGATCTGCCCGAAACCATAGCATTGTCACCGGAGGTCAAGTCAGCCTGAACTATCGAAGCAGCTCAAATAGGGCTCCTGTAAGCCCAATCATGTACATACCAGCAAACAACAATAATTCGATTTCGGTTTTCAATAACCTCCAGGGGGAACATTATGTCTGAGCAAGCTCTATCAGATGTCAAGGTTTTGGATTTGACCTGGCACATTGCCGGCCCATACTGCACCAAACTTCTCGCCGACTATGGGGCTGAAGTGATCAAGGTCGAGAAACCCGGTGAGGGAGAACCCGCCAGAAGAATGGGCCCATTCTTTAAGGACGATCCACATCCCGAGAAGAGCGGCCTGTTCCTCCATCTCAATACCAACAAGAAAGGGATCACCCTTAACCTGAAAAGCGCCAAGGGGAAGAAGATCCTCAAGGAACTGGTAAAAGATGCCGATATCCTCGTGGAGAGCTTCAGGCCCCATGTCATGCCCAGCCTGGGCTTGGATTATGAGACCCTGGAACAGATAAACCCAAAGCTGCTAATGACATCGATATCGAGCTTTGGGCAGACCGGCCCCTACCGCGACTTTAAGGCATCTGAGATCGTAGAGTATGCCATGGGCGGCGAAATGTACTCCACAGGCACAGCGGGGAGAGAACCATTGAAACTCGGAGGAAACGTCACCCAGTATCAGGCAGGGACAGTAGCTGCTGTTTCCACTATGGGAGGGTTGTTCTCCGCTCAATCCCAGGGAGTTGGACAGCATGTAGATGTTTCGATCATGGAGACCCAAGCGGGAAGCACGGATAGACGGATAATCTACCTGCTTGGCTATGCCTGCGCCGGTGTAATTACCACCCGCTGGCCGCCACCACGTGATGCGGTCAGAATGATGATCCTCCCCCAGGGCGTATATCCATGCAAAGATGGCTTCGTCAACACTCTAAGTCTGCCCCAGTGGTGGCCTAGATACCTCGAGGCCATGGAGATGCCAGAACTAAAAGATGACCCCAGATTCCAGAATATCTTCAGCGCCGAGGCTGGGATGGAATTCGACGCAATCTGGTACTCCTGGCTTGCCGACCGCACAAAAGATGAACTCTTTGAGATCTTCCGCAGAGCTAATATCGCCAGCGCTCCAGTAAACAGCCCCGAAGACATACTTAGCAATCCCCACCTTAAGGCAAGGGAATACTTCACCGAAATCGACCATCCGGAGACGGGTAAAGTCACCTACCCAGGCGCACCTATACATATGATGGAGACCCCTTCAAAGGCGCGATACCCCGCACCACTCTTGGGGCAACACAACAAGGAGATCTATTGCGACCGACTCGGATACACACGTGAAGACCTGGTAAAGCTTCGCGAAAGCGGAATTATCTGAGCTTGTATTTATAAGGAGGTAAGAAACATGGCTAAGCTTCCATTAGAAGGAGTACGAATTGTTGCCATGCCGGTGGTATTCGCCGGACCTTTCGCTACCATGCTCCTGGCAGACCTGGGAGCCGAAGTCATCCTGTTAGAGTCAATTCAACACTTTCCTTCAATCACCAGGGGATATCTCCCCAGACCGCCACAAGCGCTTGTCCCCACTACCGGCGCGACATTCGGGGGTACAGGCGGAATCCAGACCTATGTAGACCACTGGGCTGGAGACAGGCCCTGGGATCGCTTCGTCATGTTTCTTGCCCTGGGCCGAAACAAGCTGAGCTGCTGCGTCGACATTACGAGACCGGAGGGTATTGAGGTCTTTAAAAGGTTGATTAAAGAAAGCGATGTATTTCTTGAGAGCAACGCCCCTGACGCCATGGAGAAACTAGGCCTGACCTACGATGTGCTCAAGGAGGCAAAGGAAGACATTATCTATCTGAGCATGCCCGGGCTTGGTTGCAGTGGGCCCCATACCAACTGCTCCCTCTTCGGGGCCCAGCTTCAGGCATTGGCTGGGCATACCTGGCTAACACGGTATCCCGACCTCGACCCTACCACTACGCAGTCGCTCCTATTTCACTGTGATGCCTCATCAGGGGCTTCCGCCGCCTTTGCCATCCTCTGTGCCCTGCACTACCGCAATCGCACAGGGAAAGGGCAGTTCATCGACCTGGCACAGATCGAAACCGTGATCCCCCATCTCGGAGAAGCCATCATGGACTACACTATGAACGGCAGAGTTCAAGAACCTACGGGCAATCGCCATCCTGCCATGGCCCCCCACGGAGTTTACCGCTGCCGCGGTGAAGATAGGTGGGCTGTGCTCTCTGTTTCCTCAGACGAGGAATGGCAGTGACTTTGCCGTGCTTTAGGTAACCCGTCGTGGACAAGTGATGAGAGGTTCTCTACTGTCACGGGCCGTATCGAGAACCAGGATGAGCTGGATAAATACATCGAGGAATGGACCTGTCGCCATGACCACTACGAGGTTATGTACATCCTGCAAAAGGAAGGGGTTGCAGCGGGCCCGGTGCTTGATCAGCGAGATGCCTACCATGATGCCCATTTGCAGGGCCGCGGGTTCTTCGAATTAGTCAGCCACCGTGAGGCAGGCACTCACCTCTATCCAGGGATGCTGTTTAACATGAATAAGACGCCGCTTAACATACGCAAGCCGGCACCTTGCCTAGGCGAACACAACGATTATGTGTTCAAAGAGGTAATCGGCATGTCCGATGGTGAAATCGCTGAACTGGAAAAGGAACAGATAATTGGAGGTGATGAGTACATAGTCGAATCCTTCTTCTAAACTGATGATTTTGGGCCCGTAGTTGCCTTGACACTGTGCCGTAAGGGTTTAAAATGGAAGCGCTATCCCTTAACAAAACGTATCCTGTTGTTGGAAGGTAACTTCAGGCTAGCGCAGCGTTGCGATTTGTTGTATTATTGCACTAAGCCCGTTTCTGCCCGAGGAGTTCCTTTGATCAAGGTCGAAAAGCTAAGCGTATGGGATCCGGCAAGGATACTAAGCCCGTTCTTCAACTATACTACCACTAGAAGAACGGGCTTCTTTTACACCTAAACACGAGAGGAGGAACATCAGCAAGGAGTATATACAGGAACCGTTATCCCGAAGAACAAGAAGCCATCTTCTTTAAAACTAAAAAGGAGGTAAACAAGGAAAGATGGGCATGCTAGACGGTAAAGTCGCAGTGATCACAGGTGCAGGGCGAGGTCTGGGAAGAAGCCACGCTTTGCTAATGGCTCAAGAAGGAGCAAAGATCGTTGTCAATGACATCGGTTCGGAATGGGACGGAACGGGAAAGGCAACCGGACCTGCTGACGATGTGGTTAAGGAAATCAAGGCTGCGGGCGGAGAGGCGGCATCCAGCTTCGAGAGCGTCATGGATTTCGACGGAGCAAAAAAAATTATCGATTGCGCCGTTGATAACTTTGGCAAGCTCGATATTCTAGTCAATAATGCCGGCTTCCTGCGCGACAAAATGACCTTCAACATGACCAAAGACGAGTGGGATGCTGTTATCCAAGTCCACCTCACCGGCAGCTTCAACTGCGGCAGGTGGGCTTGTTCGTACTGGAGAGAGCAGAGCAAAGCAGGCAATCCAATTAGCGGACGATTAATAAACACAATGTCCCACGCCGGTCTCCTCGGCAATGCCGGGCAACCCAACTACGCCTCGGCCAAGTTAGGCATCGGCGCCCTGACTATGGTGTGGGCGAGAGAGATGGCGAAGTATAACGTCACCGCTAATGCCATCGTACCGATGGCCAGGACCAGAATGACAACCCAGACTACAGCTTTGGGCGGAATGTTCGCCGAAGCAAAAGAGGGTGAATTCGACGAAATGGCCCCTGATAATGTATCCCCTCTCGTTGCTTACCTCGGCACCGACCACGCCCAAAACATAACGGGCCGCTGGTTGTCCGTAAGAGGCGGTAAACTTGAGTTGTGGCTACCCCCGCAGCTTGCAAAATCCATCGATATCGAGCGAAAATGGACCGTCAAGGAAATAAGTGAAAGGATAAACGAGTTGGGCAGTCTTGGCATGCCTGGGGCAAACATCTAGGCAAGAAACGTTTCGCCACCGGCAATACTTAATCCGGCTTTGGTAGCTTGGCATAACCAGTGATTAATAGTGTTTTTGCCCAGATAGATAAAGGCCATTGCCTAATGCGGCACTGAGCTAATCAATAGATATTCGTCACCAGTTGTGCCTTTCTGGACTAGTCAAAGCCAATATTGTTGTCAATCCCCTGTAAATCAGGGAAATAGTGATATATTACCCTTGAGGCTGCCGACTGTTAGAAGTGATTGAAGCGGCTTTTGCTTCAGAAATACAGTTAAGCCCACTATTCCAGCCGGCAGTCGAAATGATAGAGAGGGACTAGCAAATGGAGTACAAGCGTCTTATTGTGGAAAAAGAAGGCCACATCGCGACAGTTACCTTAAACCGTCCTGATTCAGGCAATTCCTTCGACTTCCGCCTAATGGAGGAGATAGACCATGTCTTTAGAGATAATCTGGACAAGGATGACAATATCAGGGCGGTTATTTTAACGGGCGCAGGGAAGTATTTCTGCACTGGCGTGGACCTCAATATATTCGCTGCTGCGGAGCCTGAGGTTGACAAGGAAGAACTGGAGCAGGGCGTTGCTTCATCACGCGTTCAAGCTGAAGAAGAGGATGTGCCGTGGGGCAAGGGAACGGTTGTAGGTGCTGTGGTTGTTATGACAACCATGCGTAAGCCGGTGATCGCGGCAGTAAATGGCGCCGCGGTTGGCCTGGGTTTCTCAGTCGCGCTGGCATGCGACATCAGGGTCGCCTCGGACAGGGCCAGATTCAGCATGATATTTGTCAAAAGAGGGCTTGGCCCCGATACAGCTGCCTCTTTCACACTACCCCGCGTGGTTGGTTTACCCAAGGCCAAGGAGCTGCTTCTCACGGGAGACATGATAGATGCTGCGGAGGCTGAACGAATAGGTGTTGTGAGCAAAGTCGTCCCCCATGATGAGCTGATGACCGCAGCAAAGGAATTGGCTGCTAAAATAGCGAAGAATCCTCCGCTGGCAGTGGCCGTTCACAAGGAAGCCCTCAACAAATCTATGATTGAGACTGACATTATTAAGCAAATGGAGCATGAAATTGCATATACGGACCAGATGTTGAACACGGAGGACTTTCAGGAGGCGGCGGCTGCGTTTCTGGAGAAACGCGACCCTGTGTTCAAGGGCAGGTAGCCTCTGAGCAACAGCATATTCCGTCCTTTGCAGTATAACCAGCCGATGACATCACAAGTAAAGAGATCGACGGGCATGAGTAGCTTACTGCGCCTTGCAACAGTTGAGGCTAAGTCAGCCCTTGTGATACGACCCTTAACGCAAACAAAAATTCAAGAGTAAGCACAGCCAGAAAGGAGACGAGCTTTGGACTTCCGATATACGCCGGAACAAGAAGCGCTGAGAAAGGAATTCGATGACTTTTTCAGAGAGGAGATGAAGAGCGCCCCACCCGAATTCGACGCCTCAATGGAGGCGCTATTCGAATTCGACCACTGCTGGGAGTTCCACAAGCAGCTGGGGAGGAAGCTCGCAGCCAGGGGCTGGATAGCCATGGCCTGGCCCAAGGAATATGGCGGCCGCGACGCTCCCCTAATTGAGCAGTTTATCTTCAATGAGGTCAGGGGGTACCACAGGGCGCAGGGACTTGATCCCATCGGCGCAAGTATGCTGGCTCCCACCCTTATCGCAACCGCAAATGAAGAACAGAAGAAGGAACATCTGCCTCCTTTGGCCCGGGCTGAGCGAGACTGGTGTCAACTGTGGAGCGAGCCCAATGCCGGCTCTGACCTGGCATGCCTTACTACTCGCGCCGTAAGGAACGGCGATGACTACATCGTCAACGGTCAGAAGATATGGACCACCGGGGCTCACCGCGCTGACTGGGGCATGATGGTCGCAAGGACCAATCCCGAGGAGAAGAGAAGCCGCGGGATTTCTTTCTTCCTGGTGGACATGAAAACCCCGGGCATAACCATAAGCCCCCTCTACAGCATGGGCGGCGGGCACATGTTCAACGAGGTCTTTCTTGATGACGTCCGTGTGCCAGTGCGCAACAGGGTTGGCGAGGAGAACGAGGGCTGGATTGCCTCCCAGATGACGTCAAACTTCGAGCGCTCGATGATAGACCTGTTTTCAAAAGCCAGGAGAGACCTCGAGGATTTGGTTCAATTCTGCAAGGAGACGAAAGCGGGTGGCGAACCCCTGGCCAAAAACCCACTGATTCGCAATAAATTAGCTCAGCTGGAAATCGAGGTCGAAGCCGGCTTAGCCTTTTCACACTCCGTCGTCTGGAACCAGATCACTGGCGGCCTCATGACAGCCGCTCCGCTCGCTGCGGGGGCAAAGTTTCTCGTCACCGAGTTTACGCAGCGCCTTGCCTATACCGCCTGCGATATCATGGGACTCTACGGCCAGGTGGAGACTTCCAAGTGGGCTCCCTTCTACGGCAAGTACGTGAATTACTATCAGGTTGTTATGGGACTGAACATGGGAGGCGGCACATCTGAAATCATGAGAAACCTGGTCTGCACAATGGCTCTGGGGTTGCCGAGAAGCTGGTAGCAGCATTACATTAAGGAGGAAAACCAGATGACTGTAGTAAGAGAAGTAGTGATGGTGGACTACGCTCGATCACCTTTCGGCAGGGGAAGTCAGAAAAGGCCGGGATTCTTCTCACACATGCGCGGTGACGACCTGGCAACCCAGGTGATCGAGGAGTTACTTAAGCGGACAAAGCTGGACAGAAGCATGATCGATGAGGTTACTATGGGCTCACCAAACTTGTCAGGCGAGCAGTCAAACCCTGGCAGAAGCGTAGGCCTGATGACATGTCCCTTCGAGACCCGGGGGCTAAGTGTGGACCGCGCCTGTACCTCTAGCATGGCAGGAGCTCAATTTGGCATCATGGCTATCCAATTGGGTATTGAGGATATCGTCATCTCCGGCGGCTACGAGAGCTGCTCCCACTTCCCCATTCCCCTCTGGACCGTCGACACAGACATGGAGAAGATGATGGAGGAAGCGATAGCCACTGGCGCAATTTCACGCGGTCTACCGAACCCAAGGATGTGGGAAATTGTTGATCAGGCAGCCATGATAGGCATGGGAATAACCGCCGAGAACCTGTCTGAGAAGTTCGACATCCCCAGGGAAGACCAAGACCAATGGGCGTTGAGGAGCAACCTGAGGGCCGCAGCAGCTTATAGAGAAGGTAAGTTTAAACATGAGATAATACCGATGGAAGGCAAGTTAGCCGATGGAACGCTAAAAATCGTTGACTATGACGAGGATGTCAGGCCGGACACGACTATCGAGAGGCTGCGCGATCTTCCCTCACTGTACAAGGAAAATGGAAGGGTCACGGCTGCCAGCTCATCTAAACAGAGCGATGGCGCCGCAGTAGGTGTGTTTATGCCCAAGGAGAAGGCCAGGGAACTGGGACTGGTCCCGATGATAACCGTAAGGGCCATCGCCTGGGCTGCGTGTGACCCTGCGATAATGGGATACAGCGCCACCATGGCATCAAGACAAGCGCTGGCAAGGGCTGGATTGTCCCCAGCAGATATAGACCTCTGGGAGACAAACGAGGCCTTCGCAGTAGTCCCTCTCACGTTGATTAAGGAACTCAAGATAGACTCTGAGAAGATGAACGTCAATGGGGATTCTCTGTGCATCGGCCACGCCATAGGCGCGAGCGGCATGAGAGTCATGGGGACTCTGGCCCACGAGATGAACCGGCAGGGCTCCAGATACGGTTGTGCATCTATATGTGGTGGCTTCGGTCAAGGAACAGCAGTGCTAATGGAGAGAGAAGAGTACTGGGACGGCCACCGTGCCTGGCTCAGTTGAAATCCGAACAAGGAGTTTTAAATGAATCTCGACCTGACAGAAGAACAGGAAATGCTGAGAACGATGGCCAAGGACTTCCTTATCAAGGAATGCCCTAAGACCCTTGTCCGAGAGCTGGAAGAGAACGAAAAAGGCTACTCCCCTGAGTTGTGGGGCAAGATGGCAGACCTGGGCTGGATGGGCTTGGTACTCCCCGAGGAATACGGGGGCATGGGAATGGACTACATGGACCTCATAATTCTGCTTCAGGAGATGGGGCGCAATATCCTGCCCGGACCATTCTTCTGCACCGTTGTCCTTGGCAGCCTGCCTATATTGTCAGCGGGCACGGAGGAGCAGAAAAAGGAGTTCCTGCCTAAGATAGCAAAGGGCGATATGATCAGCACAATGGCCCTGTATGAGCCCAACGCCGGATACAACGCGGCCAGTGTCGAGACCAAGGCTGTGGTTCAGGGAGACAGTTACGTCATAAATGGGACCAAGCTCTTTGTAGAGAACGCCCATATCGCGGACTGCATGATCATCGTCACACGAACCACAGTCGGGGCTAACCCCGAAGAGGGCATTACCTTATTCCTCGTGGATGCCAAGAGTCCCGGCATCAAGTGCGAAGTCATCCCCACTATTGGCATGGACAAGCTCTGCGAAGTCGTCTTTGAGAACGTCACCGTGCCTAAGACGAACATGCTCGGTGAAGCGGACAAAGGGTGGCCGATCGTGACCAAGACCCTCGACCACGCTATCATGGCTAAATGCGCTGAGTCAGTTGGTGGACTGGAAGCAAGCCTTGATATGACCCTGGATTATGTCAAGGAACGCGTGCAGTACAAGCGACCAATAGGCACCTTCCAGGTGGTTCAGCACTACTGCGCCAATATGTGGACCAACGTCTCCACCAGCAGAAACCTCATGTACAAGGTCGCCTGGATGCTCTCTGAGGATATGGCCACCCCAAAAGACATCGCAGCCGCTAAAGCCTGGATCAATGAAGCCTATAAGTTCGTAACGGAGAGGGCAGTTCAGTGCCACGGCGCGATCGGCCTTAGCAGAGACCATGACATAGGGCTTTACTACCGTAGGGCCAAGTCAGCAGATGTTGTTTTCGGTAACAGCGACTACCACAAGGAGATAGTCGCCCAGCAAATGGGACTCTAAGCCACTATCTAACCGAACGTCGGTGAAAAGGAGGCGCTATGGACTTCGGGTTCACACCAGAGGAAGAGGCCTTCAGGCAAGAGATTCGCGAGTTTCTTCGCCAGGAGCTGGGCCCCGAGCATAAGGGGCGTACTCCGCTGGAACTGTTCAGCCGCGAATTCACCAAGAAGTTGGCGGCTAAGGGATGGCTTGGCGTAGGATGGCCCACAGAGTACGGCGGCCTCGGACGCCCTTACACACAGCAGCTCGTTTATAGCGAAGAGATGATGCAATCCAGAGCCCCCTGTGGTGCTCATATCCTGGCTCAGAACATGGCAGGCCCCGCCCTCTTCCGTGTCGGCAGCGAGGAGCAAAAGAAGGAATTTCTGACTAGAATCCTCAGAGGCGAACTTGTCTTCTGTCTGGGCTATACCGAGCCAGACGCCGGTTCCGACCTTGCCAACTGCCAGACTACAGCCTTACTCGATGGCGATGAATATGTTGTCAACGGTCAGAAGCTGTTCACCAGCTTCGCAGGGCAGGCCGACTATGCCTGGATGACGGTGCGGACCGATCCCGACGCCCCCAAGAAGCACCGGGGCATCAGCATGTTTATCGTCGACATGAAGACCCCGGGTATTACGGTGGGGGAACTCGACACCATGTGGGACTACTCCCTGTATGAAGTCTTCTTCGACAATGTGCGCGTGCCCAAGAGTGCTGTCGTCGGCGAGCTAAACCAGGGCTGGCACTATCTCACTGTGGCTCTTGACCACGAAAGGGTGTTCATGGGAGGCGTTGTGGCACTACATCGGCACTTGTTTGAAGACATAGTGCAGTATGCCAAGACAACGTACCGCAACGGTAAGCTCATCAGCGAGGACCCAATCATTCGGCAAAGGTTAGCTCAACTGGCAATCGACCTGGAAATCGGGCGTTTGTTCGCCTATCGAGTAGCCTGGCTGCTGGGCAAGGGGACCATCCCCTTCGCCGAGGCATCTATGACCAAGATTTTCACCAGTGAACTGGAGCGACGCTTGGCCAATACCGCAATGCAGATACTCGGTCTTTACGGGCCACTAGATAAAGGGGCACGAGCTCCGCTCGACGGATATGTGGGGTGGGAATATAAGTTCTCCCTGATGCAGGCTGTCGGCGGCGGTAGCAACGAGATCGAGAGGATCCTTATCGCAATCGCCGGCCTGGGTCTGCCCAGGCCGTAGTTCATTGATAAGAGATAAGTGGCTGTAATTGCAGAAAGGAGGAGGGAATGCTTATTGATGCCCACTATCACCTGGTAGCTGAGGAATGGTACCCTGAAGGCTGGT
>DAOUTY010000214.1 GCA_030668425.1 Chloroflexota bacterium | reverse complement strand
GAGGCTGTGGAGAGCATTGGTGGCTCCGATAACATGGTTTTCATTGGCATACATACTCGCGGCGTGCCTCTGGCTCACCGCATCGCAGGGGCGATAAAGGGCTTCGAGAAGGTGGATATCCCTGTTGGCGCCCTCGACATCGGGCCACACCGCGATGACCTTCCTTACCTCGGGGTGGAACTGGTTGTTCGTCCCAATGACATACCTACTGGTATCACTGACAAGGACGTTGTCCTGGTCGACGACGTCCTGTTCACGGGAAGGAGTGCTCGCGCTGCTATGGACGCCCTTGTGGAAATTGGCCGACCCCGGCGCATTTTACTGGCGGTGCTCATCGACCGGGGGCATCGTGAGCTCCCGATAAAGGCCAACTTCGTGGGGAAGAACATTCCCTCCTACAAACGTGAGCGGATTCAGCTGCGGCTGAGGGAGACCGATGGCAAGGACGAGGTAGTGATTGTCAGCCCTACCCAGACGGGTGTGGTACGGACTCGTTAGACTGAGGTGCTTATGAGCTTGGCAAATAGGGACCTGATAACCATAGAAGACTTCTCGAATCAGGAGATTGAGGCGGTTTTCGCCCTGGCAGACGAGATGTCCGGCTCTTTGAGTCAGCAGTCTGATGTGTGTCGGGGCATGATAATGGCCAGCCTGTTCTTCGAGCCCAGCACTCGGACACGGCTTTCTTTCGAGGTCGCAATGAACAGGTTGGGAGGAAGGGTTATATCCGTAGTGGAGATGAGTAATACCTCGCTGGCGAAGGGTGAAAGCATCGCCGATATGGCGAGGGTGGTGGGAAGCTATGCGGACATAATCGTCATCAGGCATCCGTGGGAGGGAGCAGCCAAGGTAGTTGCCGACTATGCTGGCGTGCCTGTAATAAACGCTGGCGATGGCGGGCATGAACATCCCACCCAGACACTGTGCGACCTCTACACACTCAAGAAGGAGAGGCGAACCCTTGAGGGGTTGAAGATCGCTCTGTGGGGAGACTTGAAATATGGGAGGACAGTTCATTCTCTGGCCTATGCTCTGGCCAGGTTCGGCGCAACCATCCATTTCCGGCCAAGTCCGGGCTTTGAGATGCCGGAGCACGTTATTCGGAAGCTGACTGCAGAATATGCGGGCATACTGGAAAGATTTAATGGCGTGGAAGATGCGGATGAAAAAGGGCTTTTCCCCTTGGACGCCATGTACATAACTCCAAGTGGCCCGCATCAACTCGCAAATATACCGGCTGTCGGTATCCAAATCGAGCTGGAAAAGGGGGTTGATGCCCTCTATGTCACCAGGCTGCAGAAGGAAAGACTCGATACTGCAGCGGAGAGGCAGGAACTGGAGAAGAACCACCGTGTGGTGGACAGAAAACTCCTCAGAAAAAAGGGATTTGAAGAGACAATTGTTATGCACCCGCTGCCTCGTGTTGATGAGCTTGCCTATGAGATAGATGCCGACCCCCGAAGCATGTACTTTAAACAGGCTGAGAGGGGGGTGCCGATCAGGATGGCCCTGATAGCTCTGCTTCTGGGGGCGAAGGAGTTGGATATCCCTGCGGCTAAGGGCCCGTCCTTTGCGCGGAAGAGAGACTATCATGTTTATAAACGAGACACCGGACTCAGATGCCGGAACAGGGAATGTGTTACCAATCAGGAGACTGAAACGCGGTATATCAAGCCTGAATTTGAAATAGTATCAAACGATCCGTTGACGCTGAGGTGTGCTTACTGCGAACACGAAATCCATCCGCAGTATATAGCCAGTTCAAAGTGGCACCAGGGGATTGCGGAGAATAAAAGATACTATTATGCCGACAGCTTTATGCTGGGAAGAATCCAGCAGGAGAATCTCATTATTTTCGATTCGGAAGACGAGGCACTGGCTCGCGGGTTCAAACTCGGTAAAAAAAGCCATAAAGAATGAAAGGGTATGAGGCATAGGTGATAATTGAGCGCCTGAATAGGCAAGCCCGTGACCTGCTTATTCGCGGTGGTCGCATCATCGATCCCTCGCAGCAGGTCGATGCCGTCGGCGACCTGTTTATCTCCGAGGGCAGGATCGGCTGGCTGAACACAGAACAAGCAGGCTCTCTGCCTGATAATTGTGCCGTAGTCCATGCTGCGGGCATGGTGGTCTGCCCAGGTTTCGTTGATATTCACTGCCACCTGCGCCAACCCGGATTTGAGGAAAAGGAGACTATCGCTACGGGAACCCGTGCTGCAGCCAGGGGCGGGTTCACAACGGTTTGCTGCATGCCGAATACCGAGCCGCCTATAGATACACGGGCTACGGTGGAATACGTCAGGAGTCTGGCGGCTATCGAGGGTGTTGTTCGCGTCTTGCCTGTCGGGTGTATTACCAGAGGTAGAGCGGGAAGCGAGCTCGCCGATTTCGGCGAGCTTTCCACATCTGGCGCTGTCGCCTTCAGCGACGATGGCAGCCCGGTAGTCAATTCCTCCCTGATGAGTCGCGCTCTGGAACGCGGCCGTGATTTGGGTTTGCCGATTATCGATCACTGCGAGGCCCTGCCCCTTAGTGAGGGGGGGCTAATGAACGAGGGCTTGGTGGCGACGCGACTGGGGTTTAAGGGGATACCGGCCACTGCCGAGGAAAAGATGGTTGCCAGGGACATCGAGATGGCAAGGTCTACCGGCGGCAGGCTTCACATTGCTCATGTTAGCACTGCGGGTTCTGTGGACCTCATCCGCCGTGCCAAAGAAGAGGGCGTTTCGGTTACTGCTGAGGTAACGCCGCATCACCTGACCCTGACCGAGGAGATCGTTATTGGCTACAACACCAATGCCAAGGTCAACCCACCGCTGCGAACGGCGGAGGACATCGCAGCGCTTATCCTCGGACTGAAGGAAGGGGTGCTCGATGTCATAGCCACGGACCACGCCCCCCACACTGCCGAGGACAAAATGTGCGAGTTCGCCCAGGCTGCCTTCGGCATCAGCGGGTTCGAGACGGCATTGGGCAGCTTGATGGAGCTGGTGCATCAAGGGAAAATCGACCTGGTAACGCTGATCTCAAAGCTTACGCATGAGCCGGCGTCATTTCTGCGACGAGCCGATCTGGGTACGCTGAAGCCCGGCTCCCCGGCGGACGTTACTGTCTTTGATCCTGAGGCGGAGTGGGTGGTAAACCCCGATGATTTCGAGTCAAAGGGCAAGAACACACCGCTTGCCGGCTGCCTGCTCAAGGGCAGGGTCATGATTACCATATATAGCGGCGAGGTTGTGTATAAGGACGATGCCATAAAGCTGGAGACGGTAGGCAACGCTACAAGGAGCGAACTTTGAGTGACAAAGCCATTCTGACGACCGCTTTCTGGAGATGGTGAGGGGGTGACAAATGCCTGACTGGGCTATCGCCTTATTGTCAGCAGCAGCGGTGATTGTACTTAGAG
>DAOUTY010000239.1 GCA_030668425.1 Chloroflexota bacterium | reverse complement strand
GGGCAGAACAAATACGGCGTGCGACTACAGGGAATGAGTTGAGAGGCAAAGCGTCCAATCTTGTGAGCTACATTACGGTCGGAGCGGTCAGGAATGGCGATCGGGAAGAGGTACACACGGGTCACACCCCGGTGGGCGAGCATGTCGCCTTGGCCGTAGGTGTATGCATTCCAGTGACACAGCAGCTCGGTGCCGTCCGGGCCGCGCCAGACGAAATCAAGAGTGTGTTCTTTCTTCAACAACAGTGCAGCGCTCGAACCCGGCCGCGGGAAACCTCTCTGAAGCTCGTAGTCTGCGCCAATGAAATACATCCCGTCGATACGGGTGATGCCTGCCTGATCGAAGCCCGCGGCATTGAGAAGGGATGGCAGGGCAGGCGAGTGGCCAAAGCTGTCGGGAAAGTACGCGACCCTCGGCTCTTGTGTCATGCCGTTGGCACGCAGCCACTCCTGCCCAATAAGGAAGTCGCGCAAGATCGCCTCGGCTTTGGGGAGGAGTGTGTCAGCGGTCACGACGCCGCTGCTGGCCAGACGCAGACGCCGCTCGTTAACAAGTTTCAGGACGCTGTCCTGCTGTTCCGGCCTCTGCTCCCAGTACTTGCGCAGGAAGAAAATACACTCGAGTGAGTAGACTCGGCGCGGGTCGCGCAAGAGTTCTTCGATGGCGTAATCGAGGTTGGGGCAAACGAATCGGCGGAAATACTCCTCCGACGTGAGCAGGAAATTCGGGTCCCAGTGGCTGGACTCTGCGAAGAGAATCACTCGCTCGGCTTCATCGGGAATGCCAAGACACCGGCGCAGGTACTTCTCCCGCTCACTCTGCAAAGGGTGTGTGTTGTTTTGGGTCTCCATATCTCAGTTACTGGCAGTGCCAGGTCCAGGAACCTCAGAGTTGCAGGGGTTCTCGAATTTCAGCAACTTTTACTGCGATCCGGCCTTTCATTGGCTTGGATTATACTTGAATTGCGCGGTCATCCACAAGCTGAAGTCGAAACCTTGGGTCGTTTATTAGCTCCACCCACATCCAGCCTGGAGGAAAGGTGGCGATATGCAAGAGAAACTCTTCCTCCCCCATCGCTACCATGCCACCCATCGCCGACAGGACCCGGTGTGTGATATAGTATATTGGGTACTGAAACAAGCCTTTACACCCTAACCGTTCGCTTGGTCAGCTCAATATCAAGCAATCTAACTGGAAGAATTTAGGGGCTATTGCGGCCATGCAATTCTTGTAGCACATTTATGCGGATACTTGTTGCCACCCAGGGACCCTACGGGGAGAGAATAGCGCGCAATCTGCGCGAGAACGCGCCCTCCGGCTGGGCAGTCGAGGAAGTTTCCCTGCCCAGAGCTTTGCCTCTTCTCATCGACGACCCCGATGAATTCCTGCCTGCAGCGATACCCGAGGCCGACCTCCTGATCGCCGCAGGGGAGTCACCGGGAGCCGCCCAGCTCATACTCGATCTCGTTGAGCGCTCCGGCACCCGTTCTGTCATCGCCCCCATAGACAACAGCGCCTGGCTGCCCCAGGGTCTCGCCAACCAGCTAAAGAGGGAACTGTCAGTGAAGAACGTCGCTGTGGCCTTCCCCAAGCCCTTCTGCAGCCTCACCGAAACCAGCTACGGATACCGCGGCAGCACCCAGCCCTACAATGATGAACTCATCTCCACTTTCGCCCGCCACTTCGGCAGGCCCAAACTGAAGATCACGGTCAACCCCAAAACCAGGTTGATAGAGCAGGTAGATGTAGAAAGGAACTCAGCCTGCGGCTCAGTATCCCATGTAGCCGAGAGACTCCTCGGCATCTCCGCAGATGAGGCCGATACCAAGGCCGGACTTATCCTCCACCACTACCCCTGCCTCTGCTCCATGAACCAGGAGCAGATCGACGACAAGCTATACGACACCCTGATGCACGTAAGCGGCTACATCATCAATGAGGAAGTGGCGGAGCAGGTCAAACCCTTTAAGACCCCTCCCCAATACCTCACCCCGAGCGAGTACGTGGATGACAAATGATCATGAGCTCACGTATACCACCAATCGATAATCAATCCCAGGAAAGAGAAATCGAAGGTATGAACGCGATCGAGGTCTCTCAGGCAAGCAAGTCCTTCAGAGGCACCAGGGCAGTGAATGACCTGTCCTTCACCGTAGGAACGGGCGAGGTATTCGGCATGGTCGGCCCCAATGGTGCCGGCAAAACTACCACCCTGAGGATGCTCATGGACATCATCAAGCCGGACACCGGTGAGATAATAATCCTGGGTGAAGCTATAAACGAAGAGACCAAGAACCGAATCGGCTACCTGCCCGAGGAGAGGGGGCTCTACCGGAAGATCACCGTCTCTGAATCCCTGGCCTACCTGGCAGCACTCAAGAATATGAAGAGAAGGCTGGCAAGAGATCGAGCGGCTGAGCTATTGGAGCGGGCGGATATGCTGCAACACAAGAACAAGAAGATAGAGGAGCTAAGCAGGGGGATGGGGCAGATAATACAGTTCATCGCCACCATACTGCACGACCCCGAACTGATAGTCCTCGACGAGCCATTCGCGGGCCTCGACCCGGTAAATACCGAACTCTTGAAGGGTTTCGTACTTGAACTGAAAGGCCATGGTAAATCTATCATCCTGAGCACTCACATGATGAACCAGGTGGAGGAGCTTTGCGACAGGGTTCTGATGATAAACAAAGGGCAGGCCGTACTGTACGGCAGCCTGGGCGAGATAAAGTCCAGATTCAAGAATAACTCCATATTCATTGAATGTGACCGTATCCCAGACGGGC
>DAOUTY010000199.1 GCA_030668425.1 Chloroflexota bacterium | reverse complement strand
CAGAGTGGCCGCGATGGTCTCCAGTTCAGATCGCCATCTTTCCACTTCATTGCTGTCCAGGGCGATTTGAAATACTGCCTGCGCGTATCGCTTGGCAGAACCTACTGTTGCCACTAGCCCTTCTCCTTCAGATCCGTGCTCTCTCTCAACGTTTCTTCGATAAGCTGCCGATGGGCTTCCTTATCCAGAGCCCTGTTAATCACCTTCTCCGCGGCCTGAATGGCTACATCGACGAATTCCTTGCGCAGTTGGGCAATAGCCTCTTCGTTCTCAGCCTTGATTTCGCTCCGAGCTCTGGCAACTATGGCCTCCGCATCTTTTTTGGCTTGCTGTCGCGCTTCTTCTTTGAGCCGCTCGCCAATCTGCTCCGCCTGGGCCACGAGGTCCTGCCCCTGCTTGCGTGCTTCTGCAAGCTGCTCCTGTACCATCTGCTCGGTCTTGGTGGTTTCCTGCTTGATAAACTCGGCTTGATCCATGCTTTCCTTGATTCGCTGGGACCGTTCGTCAAGCATCTTCGTTATCGGCTTGTATCCGATAATAATGAGAAGTGCTAACAGAATGCCGAAGCTTACGAACTGCCCAAGCAGGCCGTGCCAGTTTATACCGAGTTCCCCCATCGCGTCACAGCCGCTGAGGATCAGCGACAGCGAGATAATGGCAAGGGCAAGACCGACAAGATACCTCATTGTGTAACTCCCTTTATGCGACTTAGGAGATAGCTGGCTATTTTGCAAATCCTCGAGTCAACTGGCCTACGTCAGTATAGATGCTACCGGAAGAATTCTGACTATCCTGACCACATCATGTGCATTTTTAGCCTTTAACCCATCAACGATGGTATGCCGTTATCTGGCGTTTCAGTGCCTTCTCCGCACCTCTGACTATAGCATGCCAAGGATGATGGCTACGATCAGGGCGTAGATGCCGATGGCTTCAGCAAAGGCGATAGCCAGAATCATGTTGGTCATGATCGGCCCTCTGGCCTCGGGATTCCTGCCCAGCGCCTGCATGGCTCCGTAACCCAGGATCCCTATACCAATCCCGGGTCCTATGGCACCCAGGCCCATAGCCAGTCCCGCACCTAGGTACTTGAAAGCTTCAGGATCCATTTGTCAACCTCCTTCAGAATTCTTAATCATGATCTGTTTCATGCGGGGTAACCGCCATGGTCGCGAATACCAGCGTCAATGCACAAAATATGAGCGCCTGGATAGCACCGAGGAGCGTTTCCAGCCCATAGAACGGCACGGCAACGACCCACGGGACGAGAAATGCCATCATCAGCAGCAATACCTCCCCTGCGGTCATGTTACCGAAGAGACGGAAGGTGAAGCTAATGATACGCACAAACTCGCTGAGCAGTTCAAGGATACCAACGAAGATATCGATGGCGCCGAACAGTATGGCGCTCAAGGCGGACTTGACCCGGCCCTTTACGAGATATCCCAGACCCAGGAGGAACTGCCGAACTCTCAGGAATTTGCCCACATAGGTGCGGACACCGAGTGAGGTAAATCCCCAATACTCCACGCTGATGAATGATACCAGCGCCAGCATAAGCGGGACATTGATGTCGGTATTAGCGGCTCGGAAGATTGCCACGTCCACTATAAACCCGCTGTAGTCCCCGAAAAATGCGCCGGATTCTGTTCCTGTATGACCGATTCCTATGAAATTGAAGATGGGCAGCAGCCCCATCCAGGCGTTGAAGAGCACATATAGAAAGATGGTAGCTATCACAGCGAAGAACCTGCGCCCGTTCTTCTTGCCTGCTACCCCCTCCACAAAGCCGAGCAGTGTCTCGATCGCTGTCTCCGCCAGGTTTTGCAGCCCCTTGGGCACAAGTCTCATCCTGCGGGTAGCGAAGTAGAAAAGACCGACAAGGACGGTGATGCTTAACCACGAGGTGATGAGAGTATTGGTGATGTAAATAGGGCCCAGTTTGTAAAAGGGTTCGGGGACGTGACCGCCGTAGTTAGCAGAGAGATGGACATCCGGTTGATGGACAGGGAAAAAGATACCGCCAATTACGATTAATAGAAGAGCAAGAACAAGCCCAATTGCCACCTTGCTCTTGAGACCTAGTTTGGACACTAGCTATTTCCCTAACCCTTGGTTTCCTTGTCGGACACAATCAATTTCAACATGCGGTAGATGCCAAAAAAGGCCACTAGCAGGCCCAAAAACAACCCTAGAAGGGTGAATATAACCTCGCTGCTGCTGAAATCCAGTTGCTGTCCTACCCAGCGCCCCCCCAGCGTCCCTAAAAGTATGCAGGCAGCAATATACCATCCAATTCCTACGAATCTAAATGCTTCCGCCCATCTTTTCCCCATTGCCAGCAAGCCGCAACGATTATAGCATATGTGAGAGCTAGCTCTCAACCCTGGATACTACGTCTGTTGCTAGTGCTTCCCGGAGATCACCTGAATCATTCCGCCAGGCAGTTTATTATCCTGGGAATACAGTAGCGGGCTATGTCACGCCTGCTGCCGCCGCAGAGTATGGCAATCATTCTTCCCTGACAGACGCTATCCGCTGCCCGACTGACGATCCTGGCTATCTCTGTGTGACAGTCAAGGGACAACCCTTTACTGCCGTAATCTCCGCTGGTGGCATCATAGCCGAACTCCCAGAATATTATCTCAGGCTTGAAATCAGCGATCCGGGGTGTAAACTCGGCCTCCAGTATGCCGAGATATTGCTCGTCGGTGATCGAGTAGGGGATTGCAATGTCCACGTTGGTGCTGTCGTCCAGGTTTTGGCTACAGAGGCATACGTGTAGTACGTCTTCATCGTCCTTGAATATGTCCCTCGTGCCATCGCCATGATGGGAATCGGTATCGAGGATGGCGAACCTCCTTGCCCCGAACTCGCCCCTCAATTTCGCTATGGCTAATGCTGCACCGTTGAAGTGGCAGCCCCCGCCGAAATAGTCTCTGCCGGCATGGTGATCGCCCGTTCCAGTGAAAACGAAGGCGTTGCCTATCTCATTGCGCCATATCCTCTCCGCAGCCTGTACTGTGCCACCTGTTGAGTAAAGAGCTGTCTCGTAATAGAGGGTCTGCTTCACCCTGTCTACCATTTGAGGAGAGTGGACTTTTAGAAGTAGCTCTTCGGGCGTCGGTGTCAGTTCATAAAAGGCTTCGTAGAAGCTGATATTGGTTCTATCCAGTATACCCGCCAACTCTTCGGGGAAATCGTTGAGGCGTTCGCCGATTAGATAAAGGAAGAATATTCCAGTTCTCTTCAACTAGCTCCTCTTCTACGCACCTGCCTGGCCCGTTTGAGTGTTTCCTGAGAAACCAGTGTGCTCCTGTTGTATTGCCTGGACTCCTGCTTCCTGCTTCCGCAGGAACAAGTTTCGCAGGAGTGACATGTGCCTGAAAGGGGGTGGCATGTGCTTTCGCAGGAGTGACATGACCCCGTCATTCCCGCGCAAGCGGGAATCCATTCCCCTCTATAGCTGATGGCAGCAGGGTAGCTGTAGCATAGTCCTATCTGTCATTGTGAGCCCTTCGCCCCATGTCATTCAGAGCGCAGCGAAGAATCTCACAGCGCTCAGGGCGGGCTCCATTTCATTTCACAT
>DAOUTY010000147.1 GCA_030668425.1 Chloroflexota bacterium | reverse complement strand
CCTTACTTTAGTCCCCTTAGTTGGTGCATACGGCTCGTAGCTTCCGCACATGCGTTCAGACGCTATGATTGACAGGAGCTGTTCGAGAGGATGGCCGAAATCTCCCATATCTTTGTTGCAGCTAAATGCAAATTCAACCTCGTTGAACAAAGAATCCTTCTCCATCAACAGGTGCCTTAATGACGCCGGCATAGTCTTTGGAGGCAGCAAGGAGTCCCGCGGTCGGCAGTGAAGGAAGCTGCAGTCTATGCACCTAACATTCGCCATACGGTTGAATAGTAGGTAGCTATGGTGTCTAAGTCAAGGTGCTAGTTCTGAACCTATAGGGAGCATCCGAAAACGATTCTTCTGATTGATGTATCAGATAGCTGCATAAAGAACGCGCCAGTGATGTTTTTAAGCAAAAAATCAGAATATTCCCCTATAATCCACTGGAGGAAATAATGTGGGGTCGAGATCTCCCTGCTTCCATTCAACCATCTTTTTAGCCAGGAATGTAGCCTTTCGTTTGCTAATCTCGTGCTCTGTCACCAGGTGATTGAGCATAGGTTCGAAACCATCCATCTTCTCTCGACAGATGGGGCAAGTTAGTTTCGTAACTTCTTCGCTTGGCAATTTATGTCACCTAAAACATCTTCGCTCGGCATAACAACGCGGAGATGTACCTATTCACCCCGCGTGTCAAGGCGATGGGGCTCAAACAACAGTATGTAGGATGGTTCACTACTCCTCGGGCAGTGCTCCACACCTCTCGGCACTACCGCCATTTCCCCTTCGTTCAGAACCACGTTCGGACGGTCCTTGTACTGAATCTCAATGCTCCCTCTGTAGACAAAGAACAGTTCATCCTCGTTAGCATGCTTATGCCAATGGAACTCGCCCTGGACTAGTGACATCCGAACGACTTGGTCATTTGCCCTCGCTACCTCGACAGGCGAGAAAGGTCTGCCACCAATTTGCTTTACCGTGTCTTCCAGACTGACTTTGGCGCTCATGACGAATACCACGCTCGCAGGAGGTTCCTGTTTTTCCTCTGCGGTGCTAGAGCATTCTACTGTAACCCGATTAATGTGGCAAGGGGGGGCATCCGAAAATCGTTCTTGACCTTCGAGGATAGCATGAAGCACTACAAAGCGCCGTTGTCGCAAGTCTTACAGGTCTTATCGGCCTAATATGAATTGTTATAAAATCTGGAAGCTACCCACCATATGCTGAAAAATATCTTCATACTCGTTCCAGCAATAAAAAACGGCTCTAAAGCTTAGAATCCAAGCTGTTCTGGTACCAAGAACATAAAAAGACATTTCTTTTAAAGGTAATCCATCAGCATTCGTAATGGTAGTCACCCACTCGATTGCTGACCTGCCACTCACGCCCACCTTCTCCCCATAAATGAAACTACGTTCTTGCGACGAAAACGTATCATTTAGCATGGGGCCAAAGAAGGCTTCTACGTTCGTTGTGTTGATAAGCTCCATCTTATATAGATCAAAGGTTGCAACATACCCCCGACACTGCTCCGTAGATCCCAAGGTAAAGAGAATGCCAGGAAGTGTTTTTGTCTCCCAGTCTTCGGGATAGGCTATCGAGAATCCGTTTAGGACATCAGTGTGAGTCATATAATCAGCCTCAGGCGTTGATGTCGGTGTCGGCGTTGGTGTTGGTGTTGGTGTAAGAGTAGGCGTTGGCGTTGTTGTAGGAGTTACTATTGGCGTCGGCGTTATACCGTCATCACTGCCACACCCAACAACCCCACTTATAAGCGCCAGTATGAGCAATAGTATCAACACAATCGCTAGCTTCTTCATTTCGCCTCCTCCTTCGCTACTTGCCCCCTCCTAATCCGCTGGCTGGGCCTGGCCTTAGAGTTGCCTCTGTCATCGTCCTCTTGCCAACCCCCATCCTGCTCCTGCAATTAGAATCGGTACCCCAATAAGCATGAAGGCGACCCCAATGTTTATGAACAGGTCCCACGCCACTATTCCCAGAAGCATGATGAGCAACCCTAGTACGGACAGGATACCGCCAGTCATTGCAACCCAGGCTGCCGTTCCTTTGATGTTGCTCCTCCTTGATCAAGGGTCACCGGGATGTTTCAATGCCTTGCGTGAACACCATCGCACTTGCGCTATTCTACGGCGAAATATATACTACCGCAAGACGTCTCCGGGCCCAATCCTGGTAGGTAGCGGTGAAGGCTTGCCCCCGTTTCCACGGCCAACGCCCAAAGCGCCAGTAACAGCGATGACTCGCCGCTCCCCCCTTTTTATAGCGTCTGTTAACTCCATCAATATATCCATATATCGCCTTTTTTATGGGCTGTAGTAACTGCACACAACCCCTTTTCGTTAAGAAAATCGTGCGGGTAGTTGTTCCAATACACATTTTTTTCGCATTTTATACATCCCCCACCCCACCTCAATCCGCTATACCAGTTTCGTTCATAATAATCTGCAGTGGTTCTACAACATAAAATAGATTTCAAAGCAGTAATTGTGTGGAATTAGTAGGATAAGAGTAGATAGGTAAAAGTAATTAAGGTTGACACAGGAACGAATTATTCTTTAGACTCAGTATGAAGTGTGCGATATGCTTGAAAGCCATGAAAAGAATACGATGAAAGGCAAGCTCATGATATCGACGGATAGCAAGTTCATAATATTAGGGATATTGCTAGGTGGACTGGCTGGTTTGGCAGGAATAGGAATAGCGTATTTATTGGCACATTGAATGATAAGCAATTTGTTAAGCAAAGCGATAAGCATCCAAATCCGCTAGCTTCGCGTCACAGATTGGTAGGGTGGGTGGAATGAAATGAAACCCACCTTTCAGGCATTCAGCGATCAGCTTTCAGGTCTGTGGTGGGTTTCGCTGCGCTGCACCCACCCTACGTTGCTGGTGCCTCCAAGGGAAATCGAATCCCTGTCTCCGCCTTGAAAGGGCGGTGTCCTAGGCCTCTAGACGATGGAGGCTCTTGTGAACTGACCGTAGGAAGTATAGCAGAAAGAGGAGGGCTTGGCTACGGATAGACCGCCAGCCCTTCGAGGCCGGTTTCCTCGGGGAAGCCCATCATGAGGTTCATGTTCTGGATAGCTTGCCCCGCCCCTCCCTTGACCAGGTTGTCAAGACAGCTGATTACCATAAGCCTCCCCGTCCTGAGATCAACTGTGGGATAAATGAGGCAGAGATTGCTTCCCCAGGTCTGTTTAGTCTGCGGCGGAACTGCCACCACCTTGACAAAGGTCTCGTCCTGGTAGAAATCCCGATAGAGCTCTACAACATCCTCCTTGCCCTTCTCCCCCTCGGCTATCTTCCCCCTGTTCAACCTGGCGTAGCAGGAGGTAAGTATCCCCCGGGTCATGGGCACCAGGTGAGGAAGGAACGTAATTGACAACGCGGACTCCGGAGCCAATCCCTGCAACTCCTGAACTATTTCAGGCAGGTGGCGATGTCCGTCGAGCGCGTAGGCAGCGGCGTTCTCATTCATCTCAGCGTAGTGGGTAGTAAGACTCAACGCCCTGCCAGCGCCGGAGACGCCCGATTTGCTATCGACAACGATGTCAGGCTCGATCAAGCCCTCTTTGACTGCCGGCGCAAGCGCCAGGATAGCGCCCGTGGGATAGCAGCCGGGGTTGGCCACCAGTCGAGCAGCAGCGATCCGGTCTCGGTTCAGTTCCACCAGACCGTAGACCGCCTCTTTCAGATATTCTGCTGCCGGGTGGTTTACCTTATACCATTGCTGGTACTCCACGGCATCCTTGAGCCTGAAGTCAGCGCCAACATCCACCACCTTGATACCCCGCTCCAGAAGCGCGACCACGGTGGTAGCACTCTCTCCATGAGGCAGGGCTGCAAACGCGAAGTCAACCTGATCAACTTCGGGGGCTATGGTCAGGTCGATACCAGCCAAATGAGGGGAAACTTCGCCCACTTCCTTTCCTACGGCGCTGCGCCCGGTAACAGAGGTCAGCTTGACTCCCGGGTGCTGGTGAACCAATCGAGCCAACTCCATACCTATGTAGCCGGTGATGTTGATAATGCCGACCTTTACCTCTGCCATCTAAAACCCCTCTTAGTTGATCCCTTGACTGATTACGGCGCTTTCCGCTCGCCCACAGGACATACTACCACACACTTGTCACAAACCGCCACCTGATCACAGCGTTCCAAGGATTGGGCACGGATAATTATTTCATCTTCTTTGCTCACGCCTTTACCCTATGCTCCAACGTAGCCCCAAGCAATAACTGGCCTGCAGGGCAGATTTGCAGCAGCACACATTGATGACAGCGCGGTTGCTGTGCCTTGCACACCCTGCGACCGTGTTCGATCATATAGATATGGAACTGGTAGACATCCTCCGCCGGAATCATGGCACCCAGGATTTCGTGCGCCTTCTCCGCCGAGGTTTTAGAGTCGATCAGGCCCAGCCTCTTCGCCACCCGATAGATATGGGTGTCAACAGGCAGGGCAGGCTTCCCCAGCGAGAATAACAGCACGCAGGAGGCAGTCTTGGGCCCCACCCCGGGCAAATCCTGCAGCCACGCTTTAGCCTCGGCCATAGGCAAATCCTGCAGGAAACCCAGGTCGTAAGAGCCCATCTGTGTCAAGATTTGCTCAAGTATCTTCTTGATCCTGGGTGCCTTCACCTGTGCCAGCCCGCCGAGCTTTATGGTTTGAGCGATGTCTTCCACATTTGCTTCAGCCATCGCATCCCAGTTGTCGAAACTTGCAACCAGGCGGTCAAAAGCGCGCCTCGAATTATGGTCGGATGTATTCTGGGAAAGAACGGTCATGATTAATTCGGAAAGAGGGTCGCGATGCTGGCTCCATTCTATGGGGCCATACTCTTCAGCCAGCAAGCTCGTTATCTCGTCGATACTCAACTGAGTCACCTTGTGGCCCATCCTTACAGGTGACAGGTATCATTGATCAGGGTCACTGTGGGAACGCCCTCCCTGATTTCGAAGGCGTTGATGGCGCATACATCCTGCCCCACCT
>DAOUTY010000084.1 GCA_030668425.1 Chloroflexota bacterium | reverse complement strand
GTCCATTTTATCGATCCCTATATTTCCTCTACGGTGAGTAATGTGGCTGACGGCGTTATTCGCCTCGTTGTCTTCCTCATTTACCTCAAGGCAATGAACCTGATGCCTGATATTCGCCGGGTGTGGGCCTACCATGGAGCAGAGCACAAGACAATTAATGCCTATGAAGCCGGGGAAGAGTTGGAGGTGGATAGAGTTCGTCCGTATAGGACCGCCCATACCCGCTGCGGGACAAGCTTTATTCTCATTGTGCTGGTAATCGCCATCGCAGCTCATGCCTTCCTGGGGCGGCCCCCTATGTGGATACGCTTCCTGGAGCGGCTCGCCATTCTCCCTCTGATCGGCGCGGTTAGCTACGAGATGATAAGGTTTACTGCCGATCACGTCAAGAACAGGCTGGTGCGTGTTGCCCTCATCCCTGGCCTCGCCCTTCAGTCGCTGACTACCCGGGAGCCGGACGATAGCCAGATCGAGGTCGCTATCTCAGCGTTAAAGCTGGTCATCGCTGACGATGCGGAGCCCGTCCCCGAGCCTGCGGAAGAAACAGGTTCTATTACCGGTATGGCAGGCGGGGCCGGCGGCGTCTACCAGTAGCAAGACAGTATCCTCATCGCAGTCGACGAGCACCTTCTTCACGTTCAGGTAGTTGCCCGAGGTTGCACCTTTGTGCCACAGCTCCTGCCGACTCCGGCTGTAGAACCATGCTTGTCCTGTAGATAGGGTCTTTTCCAGGGCCTCCTGGTTCATGTAAGCCAGCATCAGTACTTCGCCTGTTTCTGCGTCCTGGGCTATGGCCGGGAGTAGACCTTTTTCATCGAATTTCATCTTTCGCTGTCCTTTTGGTTACGGTTTTTGAGTAATACTCTTCATTGCTTCTTCGAGGTTCACATCCCCGGTATAGATCGCTCGTCCCACGATAGCTCCTTCTACGCCCAGTTCGGCGAGCCTGGTCAGGTGCTCGATTGAGCTTATACCTCCAGCGGCTATGATGGGCACGCTCACCTGTGAGAGCAGCTCGGCGACTGCTTTGAAGTTGGGGCCGGTGAGTGTTCCGTCACGGCTGATGTCTGTGTAGATAAAACGCCTCGCGCCAAGGCCAACCATTCTGACTGCCAACTCAACGGCTGTAGTCCCTGACTGCTGAAGCCAGCCTCGGGTAGCTACCCAGCCGTCGCGGGCATCGACACCGATGATAATCTGCTCACCAAACCTTTGGCATGCTTCCTCGGCCAGATCGGCGTTCTCTACCGCCACCGTGCCCAGTATCGCACGCCCGACGCCCAGTTCCATGAGCTGCTCTATGGTCTCCAAACTGCGAATGCCGCCGCCGACCTGAACGGGAATATCGACCGCAGTCGCTATCTTCTCGATAGCATCGAGATTGCACAGTTCGCCCCTGGCTGCGCCATCGAGGTCGACCAGGTGCAGCCTTTTAGCCCCCTCGGACTGCCAGCGCCGGGCCATAGATATGGGATCATCGGAGAAAACGGTCTCCTTCTCGTAGTCGCCCTGGTAGAGACGGACGCACTTTCCGTTTCTAAGGTCTATAGCGGGTATTATCTCCATAGCTTCAGGTAAGTCTTCTAAAAAACTCAGCTTCCTTTTTGGCTCATTCTAACACAAGTCTGAGCAGGCAACTAGCTCTATGTTTTTCGCCAGAAGAGGGGACATAAGGAGCAGGGTTCGGGGAATTACTTAGCTTCTCAGGGTAGCGCCTGACTCTCGCTGCAGCCGCTCTATGATCTCCTGTTGCGTACGGTTGACCTCTTCATCGGTGAGGGTGCGCTGTGGTGATTGGTAGCGGACGGAGAATGCCAGGGATTTCTTGCCTTTCGGCACCTTGTCGCCGCTGTATACATCGAAAAGGGTAACCTGGCTCACCAGCGAGAAGCTTCGGATGATATCCTGCAATTTGCTTGCTGCGATATCGGCGTCTACCACCAGAGCGAGATCGCGGGCGATTTCGGGGAAGCGGGGGATGGGTTGATATCTAAGCTCCGCCCCAGCGAGGGATAATAGCTTCTCCAGGTCAACCTCGAAGAGGATGACTGGCTGGGAAGAGATGTCAAAGAGCGCCGCTGTTCTGGGATGGACCTCCCCCAGTACTCCTACTTTTTGCCCGTCGACAATCACCTCTGCTGTTCTTCCAGGGGCGAGGTTCTGGTCTTCGACTGGCTTGAAGCTCGCATCGGCACGCAGTCGGCTGAAAAGCGTCTCCAGGACGCCTTTTGCGTCGAAGAAATCGAGCGTATCCTCTTCCGAAAGCCATGAGTGGTCGCACCGAAGGCCGCCCAGAATCCCCGCCAGTGTCTCCCGTTCTTCAGGGAGGTCATTTCCCCTTGGCAGGTACACCTTGCCTACCTCGAACAGCCTGATGTCTTCCTGTTTGTGTCGCTCGTTTGCCGCGAAGCAGGCCAGTAGGCTCGCCCGGAGGCTGGTGCGCAGGTATTCCTGTTCCAGGCTCATCGGATTGGCTATTCGCAGCGCAGGACCGAGCTTGTGTTGAGGGTCTATCCTGTCCAGCATCGCTTGACTGGTCTGAGAGTAGGTGATCACCTCCTGCATGCCGCATCCGACGAGAATGTCTCGAACCGTTTCCCTCAGGGAAAGTAAAGGGGCTGGCAACCGTTCGGGGATCTCGCCGTGAAGCATGGTAGTGGGGATCTCGTCGTAGCCTATGATGCGCGCTATTTCCTCGATAAGGTCATCGGCCAAATTGATATCGGTCCTCCAGTAGGGGACTGCTACTGAGAGATTGCCAGAGACTCCAGCCAACTCGCTGCTAAGTCCCAGTGACGATAGCACCTCCCGTATGCGCTCTATGTCAAACTCCACGCCCAGAATACGCCCTATCCGTTCCCTGGAAAGCGTGATTGGCTCCCTGGTCATTCTCCCAGGGTAGACATCTACTATCCCCTTGGCGGCTTTACCTCCTGCCAGCTCTATCAGGAGCTGAGTTGCCCGGCGCAATGCTATGGGCGCCAGCTCGGGGCTGATACCCTTTTCGAAGCGGGAGGAAGCCTCGCTGCGCAGGTTTAACCTCATTGAGGTGCGCCTGATGCTGCCGCCGTAGAAGTTCGCCGACTCCAGAAGTATGGAGGTTGTGGGATCGATCACCTCGCTGTCTGCTCCTCCCATGACGCCGGCCAGGGCGATAGGGTCGGTTTCATCGGCGATAACAAGCATATCTGTATTCAGGGCTCTCTCTATTCCATCGAGTGTGAACAGTGACTCGTTATCCTTACCCCGACGCACGATCACCTTCTTTCCCTTGACCTGCTGGTAATCGAACGCGTGGAGCGGCTGTCCGTACTCAAGCATTACATAGTTGGTGATGTCCACGATATTGCTGATGGGACGCATGCCACAGGCTAGGAGCCTCTGTTGCATCCACTGTGGAGAGGGACCTATCTTGACGTCGGTTACCAGGCTGGCGCAGTATCTGGAACACAGGTCAGGGTCAGCGATCTCAACCGAGACTAAGTCCTCTATAGGTGCCCCCTGCTCTTCGTAGCTTATGTCTGGTATGTGAGTGGCCTGGATGGTCAACGCTGCTGCTTCGCGGGCGATGCCGATCACCGAGAGGCAGTCGGGGCGATTGGGAGTAATCGAAAGGTCGAGGATGGTATCTCCCATGTATTGGAAGAGGGGCATACCCACAGGTGCTTCAGGTGGGAGGATCATTATCCCCTCATGCCGGTCGGAGATACCAAGCTCTTTCTCCGAGCAGGCCATGCCCTCTGACCTTATGCCACGGATCTTGGCGGGCTTGAGCTTGACAAGTTCGCCGGTGTGTCCATCGATAAGCTGGGCGCCGACACGGGCGAAAGGCACCTTTTGGCCTTCCTCCAGATTGGGAGCGCCGGTGACTACGGTTATGCTTTCCTCTCCCAGGTCAATGGTCGCCAGCAGGAGCCGGTCGGCATCGGGATGCTTTTCCAGCGCCGTCACCTGTCCTATGGAGATGCCCTCCCAATTCTCGCCGATAACCTCTATCGTGGCGACCTCGCTCCCCGCCATCGTCAGCTTTTCAGCCAGCTCTCGGGTGGGCAGAGAGAGGTTGACATAATCCTCAAGCCACTTGAGTGATACTTTCATAGCTAGAACTGCCGCAGAAATCTAAGGTCGTTCGAGTAGAAGAGGCGGATGTCATCGATGCCGTACTTGAGCATGAGCATACGCTCTAACCCCAGGCCGAATGCAAAGCCAGTATAGACGTCAGGGTCGTAGTCAACCCTGCGCAGAACATCGGGATGCACCATGCCTGCGCCAAGTATCTCTATCCAGCCGCTGCCCGAGCAGAGCTGGCAACCAGCGCCGTTGCACAGGAAGCAGTCGATGGCCATCTCAACTCCGGGCTCGACAAAGGGGAAGTAGTCGCACCTGAATCTTGCCTTTCGCTCCTCGCCGAAAAGCCGCTTGGCGAACTCGAACAGAGTTCCCTTGAGGTCCGCAAGCGTGATATTCTTATCCACGGCGAACCCCTCTATCTGGTAGAACATGGCCTCATGGGTAGCATCCGTGGCTTCGTACCGGTAGACTTTGCCCGGGACTATCACCCGCACTGGGGGGCGTCTGGACTCCATCACACGGATTTGCATCGGCGAGGTATGGGTCCGGAGCAGCATCGGCTGTCGCCCGTCTTCGGTTTCGAAATCCATCCACAGGGTGTCCCACATGTCACGGGCGGGGTGATCCTGGGGAATGTTGAGCGCCTCGAAGTTGTAGTAATCCCATTCAACATCGGGGCCCTCGATTACCTCAAAACCCATAGCCATGAAGATATCACAAATGTGGCGAAGCAGCTTGGTAGTGGGATGCAACCGACCGAGGGCACTGGGACGGCCGGGCAGGGTGACATCGAGTTGCCCCTGCTCGATAGACCGGGCTATCTCTGACTCCCTGATCGCCTCTTCCTTGAGTGTCAGGGTCTTTTCCAAGAAGGTTCTAAGCTCGTTGGCAGCTGCACCAGTGGCGCGCTTCTCCTCCAGGGGTAGAGTTGCCAATCCACGCAGAACTTCGGTCAGGGCGCTTTTCCTGCCCAGATAGCGGATACGCCAAGCCTCGAGGCCGCTGGAAGTATCGATGCTGTCGAGTTCACCTAGCGCTCTTGAGCGGAGCTCGTCGAGCTTAGCTATCATTTACTTGCTGGATGTTCTCCTTGGCTACTGCCACCAACTGGGCGAAAGCAGCAGGGTCCGTTACCGCTAGCTCGGCGAGTATCTTTCTGTCGAGAGATACCCCCGCCTTGGACAGGCCCTCAATAAACCTGCTGTAGGAGAGTTCGTTGAGCCTTGCTGCTGCATTAATCCGAGTGATCCATAGTCTACGCATATCTCCCTTACGCTCTCGGCGGTGGCGGTAAGAGTATGCTAGTGACTTCAACATCGACTCGTGGGCTCGCCGGTATAGAGAACGATTGGTGGCTCGGTGACCCTTTGTCAGTTTCAGCACTTTCTTGTGGCGGTGGTGAGTTGTTACCCCACCTCTTACTCGGGGCAAACTAATCCTCCTGGACTAAGAATCAGAAACTATCAGGTGTAAACGGTCTCTTCACCTCAGATGCCCGGCAGCAGCCTTCTTATCCGCTGCCTTGCTGTAGGGTGGAGAGGTATGGTTTCGTCATAGAGACGTTTCACCCGTTTGGGTTTCTTGCGGCGTAAGTGGCTCTTGCCTATCTTCACGCGCATGATTTTGCCACTGCCTGTTATATGAAAACGGGCCTTGGCCCCTTTATGTGTCTTGATCTTAGGCATCAGCAACCTCTTTAGTCTTTTCCTTTTTCGGTTTTTTGGCCGGGGTGGGAGAAAGAATCATGCTCATTGAGCGTCCCTCCATCGAAGCTGATCTTTCCACACTTGCCTTCTCGGCGAGAGCAGTGGCAACGTTGTCCAGGAGTTCCTTCCCCAGTTGAGCGTGAGAGATTTCACGGCCGCGGAAGAGCACCAACACCTTGACTTTGTTCCCCTTATCGAGAAGCTTGCCTACCAGGGCTGTCTTGAAGTCTAAGTCATGCTGACCGGTTTTCGGGCGCATCCGGACTTGCCTTACTGACACGATTGCCTGTCGCTTATGTGTCTCTCTCTCTTTCTTCTGTTGCTCATACTTGAACTTGCCGTAATCGAGCAAGCGGCAGACTGGAGGCTCAACTGTAGGTGCCACCTCCACAAGGTCGACCTCATGTTCCTGGGCAAGATTGATAGCCTCAGACGTAGGCATCACGCCAAGCTGCTCACCAGCCTCACCGACCACCCGGACCTCTCTGGCCCTGATCATTCCATTGATTCGATACTGTTTGCCCACGCGCTCTCGCGCGGTGTAGTGCTTAACTATACACTCCCTCCCAAAAACGAGCTAGCATTTCTTATAACACAATCCAGGAAAGAAATCAAACGGTCGCCTTTGACTCCACGGCTGTCTTTACCATCGCCTTGAACTCGGATAGTGGCTGAGCCTTTATGTTCTGGCCATTGCGAAGGCGGATCGAGACGGTGGAACTGGCTACTTCCTCATTGCCGATAATCAACATGTAGGGCACCTTTTGGAGTTGGGCATCGCGTATTTTCAAGTTCATCCGCTCACTGCGTTCATCTATCTCAACTCTTGTGCCCTCGCCCTTAAGCTCGAGGGCTACTTCGCGGGCATAGTCCAGATTCTGGTCAGTTATGGGGATTACTACTGCCTGAGCCGGAGCTAGCCATGTTGGGAACGCACCTCCGTAGTGCTCTATAAGGCAGCCCAAGAAGCGCTCCATGCTTCCCAAAACGGTGCGGTGTATCATGACCACACGATGCTCAAGTCCATCATCACCGATGTAATTAACGTCGAATCGCTCGGGCAGGTTGAAATCCACCTGGATGGTTGGTCCCTGCCAGGTTCTTCCTAGAGAATCCTTGAGGGATATGTCGATCTTGGGGCCGTAGAATACACCCTCTCCGGGGTCTATGGCGTAATTTATTTGAAGTCGCTCAAGGGCTCTTTTCAATGTCTCGGTTGCCTGCTCCCAGACCTCGATAGTACCTGTGTATTTCTCGGGGCGTGTGGAGAGCATGACCTCATAGTCATCGAAGTCGAAGGTCTTAAGCATGAAGCAGGCGAATTCTACTACTCCTACCACTTCGTCCTCCAGCTGGTCGGGGCGGCAGAAGATATGGGCATCGTCCTGTGTGAAGCCACGCACCCTGGTTAGGCCATGGAGTACGCCGGATCTCTCCCAGCGGTAGACAGTCCCTAGCTCTGCCCATCGCAATGGCAGTTGGCGATAGCTACGGAGCTGTGTCTTATAGATCAAGATGTGCCCCGGGCAGTTCATTGGCTTCACCAGGTAGCCCTGT
>DAOUTY010000201.1 GCA_030668425.1 Chloroflexota bacterium | reverse complement strand
CTTATCGTCCCGGGTTCTCACCTCATTTGCCACCGGCTCAGCAGGGCCTTGCAGCCGGTTTATGGCTTCCCGGCGCTGGTTGTCCGTGCGGCCCAGATAACGCCGTGTGACATCGAGGCTTTCATGGCCGAGCAGCCTTCGAATGATCTCCAGATCCACATGGCGGTCGAGCAGACGTGTGGCGAAGTAATCGCGTAGCGAATGGGTGTGCAGATTCACCCCTGCCCTCCGGGCTGCCCTGCGGATGAGGTCCGAGATAGTGCCGGGATTGAGGCCAAACACCGGTTGCTCCGGTGGCCGATCCCCGATATACCGCCGCAATGACTCTGACAGGGAAGGGATGAGATCCACAATGCGGTCTTTCTCGCCCTTACCATGTCGCACTACCAGGTACTGGCGCTGAAAGTCGATGTCACCTATCTTCAGATTGGCTACCTCCTCACGCCTCAATCCGGTGTTAGCCATGAGATCGACCAGCAGCAGGTTCCGTTCGATGACCCCCTTGTGGCTCAGGTTCTGCCGCAGAGCGTCCCTGAGCTTATCGACATCCTCGTCCTCTATATATTGCGGGAGGGTTTTCGGCACCTTTACCTTGGACTCGAGGCGTTCGCCGTACCACGTCATGAAGCTGTTGATGATGGAATGGTAGCGATACATGGTGTTCGATGTCAACGCGCTGAACCGGGCAAGGAACGAGGTAGCCAGCTCAGAGGCCGGGGGGTTGGATCCCAGGAAGGTTTCAAAGTGGCCCAGCAACCGCTTGGCCTCCTTCAGTGCGGCAGCGGAGCGGTGCCGCACTGCCAGCTCTCCGGCATAGAGCAGGAACAGCTCGCTGTTGGATTTACTCTGGAGCCGAAGTTTGCGCCTCCCCACCGTCCCCAACAGCACCTCCATCATCCCTCTGAGGTTGAGCACCTCATGCAGAAAGTCGTTGGTTATGGGCCCGGCAGGATTCGAACCTACGACCAATCGGTTATGAGCCGACCGCTCTGCCGCTGAGCTACGAGCCCCCGTATCCAATTGACTGATTTCTAGTTTGCCAGCTCCAGAACTGTTGCCGCCCCCTGCCCCATCCCCACGCACATCGCCGCCAGACCGTATTTTACCTGACGACGGGTCATCTCATGAACCAGGGTGGTCACAAGCCTGGCCCCGGTACATCCCATGGGATGCCCCAGGGCAACTGCTCCGCCGTTGGGATTCACCTTTTCCTCGTCGATCCCCAGTTCCATTATAGCAACCATAGCTACTACAGCAAATGCTTCGTTTAGTTCTGCCAGGTCGATATCGCCGATCGTCAGCCCTGCCCTCTCCACGGCTTTCCTTGTCGCATCAATTATACCAAGCCCCATTAGCCTGGGGTCAACTCCGGCTACGGCCATCGATACTACCTTCGCTTTGGGTTTCAGACCCAGCTCCGCAGATTTCTCTCTGGACATGAGCATTATAGCAGATGCACCGTCGCTGGCTGGCGACGCTGTCGCTGCTGTAATTGTGCCCCCGGGCAGAGCAATCGGTTCCAACGCAGCCATCAGTTCGAGAGAGGTGTAAGACCTCGGGTTTTGGTCTCGATCTATCAGCTCCTTGCCTCCGTTGTTCGATGGTACTTTCACCGGGACCATCTCGGCCTTGAACCTTCCCTCTTCCTGGGCAGCAATTGCCTTCTGATGGCTTCTCAAGGTGAACTCCTCTTGTTCTTGCCTGGAGATGTTGTATATCCCGGCCAGGTTCTCGGCGGTCAGCCCCATGGAGGACGAGCTGCGATCGACGAACTGGAATCGCTTCGGATTCAAGTCTGCACCTGCCCCCTCGGGCAGATGGGTCATGCTCTCGACCCCTCCGGCGATGAAGATGTCGCCGCATCCGGTCATGATGGCCTGGGCCGCGCTGTGAACCGCTGTCATGCTGGAGGCACACTGGCGATTGATGGTCTGAGCAGCGACTTCAAAAGGCAAGCCAGCCATAATGGCAATATACCGGCCTATGTTCATTGCCTGCTCACCCGTCTGGTTTGCGCAGCCCAGAACAACATCTTCTATGAGCCCTGGGTCTACGTTTGTTCTCTTAAGTAATTCTCGAATAACAATGACGCCGAGTTCGTCGGAACGAATATCCTTGAACCACCCCTTATCAGCGTGCGCTCTTGCTATAGGGGTGCGCACCGCGTCCACTATTACTGCCTCTCGCATTCCGGATTCCGACATGTGTCTCGATCTGAGAGATTGATTCTTTCCTTGCGGCAAGCCTTGTTTGTTTATCCCACGCCAGACCTATTGTAAATCAGCGGCGGGAAAGCTGCAAGAAGAAGCTGTGACCCCAAAACAGCGATTAGCCCGCAACAGTGTTTCCGATGTCATTGCGATATAGCACGCTATCGAATATTCCGATCGCCATATTGGGGTTAGATTATTACTAATCTTTCGGGGATTGTGGAGCTAGAGTTCTGTAATAGTCAGCGGTTCCAGCTATCCCTTCCTTGAACGAGAGTCGGGGGCTCCAGCCAATCTCCTGCCGGGCTTTGCTGCATTTGAGACAGATGCGGTAGACCTCGCCCTTACGAACTGGGGCGTAGATGGGGGGGGCTTCATACCCCAGCACGCCAGCCAGGGTGTCGAATATCTCCTGGTCGGAGGTCTCGACCTCGGTCCCGATGTTGAGTATAGTGTTCTTTCCCCGATCAAGAGCCAGGATATTGGCCTCTGTCACGTCTGATACATGGATATAGTCCCGGGTCTTATCACCGGGGCCGAAGATGGTTGGCTGTTTCCCGGTGAGCATTTGAGTGGCGAAGATGGCTACCACTCCAGCTTCTCCGAAAGGATTTTGTCTGGGGCCATAGACATTGGCGTACCTTAATATTACGTAGTCAAGTTCATACAGTGTGCTGTAAAGGTAGAGGTAGTGTTCCACAGTGTGTTTCGATATGCCATATTGTGAGATAGGGTTAACCGGGTGGTTCTCATCCGCGGGAAGGTATTGTGCCTCGCCGTAGATCGCGCCTCCCGTGGAGGCGTATATTACCCTTTTGACCCCGAATTGGACGCAATTGGTGATTAAGTTCAGGCTGCCCAGGATGTTGTCCTCGGCGTCAGAGATGGGATCGTCCGCTGATTTCCGTACATCTATCTGGGCTGCGTGGTGATTCACCAGCTCAGGCTTCTCGCGTTCAAATACCTCTGATAACTCCTTATCGCGAATGCTGAGTTGGTAGAACTTGGCGTTGGGGTTAATGTTCTGTCGGAACCCAGTGGAGAGATTGTCTACTACTACTACTTCATGACCGAGGTCTATCAAGGCATCCACCACATTGGAGCCGATGAATCCTGCTCCTCCGGTGAACAGAATTTTCAAACTAACCTCCTGATCATCATCGATTTGACGCTAACATAGCCTATACTGTGCTGGTCGGGCAGGTTGCCCGACGTCGGGCAACCTATCCGTGGCTGGATGCTTACTCGATCCGCATGATTCGTTGGTGAGCGTTCGCTCGTGGAGGGTTTACTCCACGGTGACGCTTTTGGCCAGGTTTCGTGGCATGTCAATGGAACAGCCTCTCTCT
>DAOUTY010000100.1 GCA_030668425.1 Chloroflexota bacterium | reverse complement strand
CTAACAGCGGACATACCAGTTCATAATACATGCATTCAGTTATTTATAATCGGTTAAAAAGTGTGGCTCGTACCATCTCCACCGGTAGGTATTCTACCACAATTACCTCAGCGCCAAGATCACCGAGGATCATGGAACAATACCTGCTTGGCCCGTATTTCGACAGGTCCAGGACTCTTATTCCTTCCAGCGGGCCCATGTTTCACCACCTGCTTGAGATGTATGACAAAATGAGAGTCAACTAGGTTAGAGCAATAAAACTCAAGTTTATAAACCAAGTGTTTACGATTCACCTGCATCCTCTTGTGGGGAGGTCAACGCAGCGTATATCACTGGCGGTGTTATTGAATCGTCTCTTTTAAGTATGAAACTATCCGGGTAATCCTTGAGGAGTGACTGTAGCTGCTTATGACCATATGTACGGGGGTCAAATGCTGGATCCAATTGACGAAGAACAACTCCCATCGCTGACAGATTAACCCATTCTTCTTCCCTCGCAACCATCTCAAACGCTTTGAGGAGAAGGGATAGCGGATCAGGTATATCGGACTCATCCTTCTTTTTAGACTTTTTCTTCGTTATATCGGTTGCTGTCAGATTTTCGCAGTAGATAAACTGGTTACAAGCGTTGGCAAAGCATTCTGGGGTTTTTCTCTGTCCCACTCCAATCACGAAGAGCCCTTCCTCTCTGATTCTTGTTGCTAGGCGTGTGAAGTCACTGTCACTGGAAACAATGCAGAAGCCATCAACCTCATTGCTATGTAGTATATCCATTGCATCAATTATCATCGCACTATCTGTTGCATTCTTACCGACTGTATACCTGAACTGCTGAATAGGCTGAATCGCATGTTTTTGAAGTTCTTTCTTCCAGCTATGCATGCTTGTAGTGGTCCAGTCTCCGTATATACGTTTAATCGTAGCCAGCCCGAACCTGCTGATTTCTGCCAAAATCTGAGAAAGAAGTGATGCCTGAGCATTGTCTCCATCAAACAGTACCGCGAATTTTTTTCGATCATATTGTTCAATCACTTTGCACCTCTTTCTTATATACGTCTTTTTTACAATAGCTAGGATTACTGTAGGATTCCAGCATGTCTGAAGATCAACAGCCTATAAATAACGGCTATGTGATTCTTAGACGATTATCTTTAGTTATCGATGCTTATAACACACCAATAGAAAGCTAAAAAACAAGTCTTTTTAGAGCACTATTAGGCCTGCGTCTTAGCTTCAGTTGCTTTGGGTTTTATATCCGGCATTCTAGCTTATAACTTCCTCTTCGCGCAGCGCGTGGATACGCTCTCCGTCGTAGCCGAGCTGGTGCATGATCTCGTCGGTGTGCTGTCCGAATCGCGTGGCCCAGTTCCTGGCCTCGAAGGGCGAGTCGGACAGCTTGAGCATGGAGCCCACCTGCTTCACGGTGCCCATTGTGGGGTGCGGCAGCTCCCGTATCATGCCGCGTGCAAGCAAATGGGGATCGTTGACAACTTCGTCAATGGAGTTGACGGGGGCGACGCAGGTATCCTTGGAGCGCAGGATCTCCACCCACTCATCGCGGGTTTTTGTCATGAAGGTCTGTTTGAAATACCGGAACATCTCGTCCTGCTTGGGGCCCTCATCAAACTGGTATTCAACGAAGTCCTCACGGCCGAGGAGTTGACATAAATTGGCGTAGAACCACGTCTCGAAGGCGGCCACACTGATATACTTCCCGTCCTTTGTTTCATATACATTGTACCAGGGGTACTTGCCGGTGAAGATGGTTTCGCCCCGTTTGGACTCTATACCATAGTTCATATAGGGGGCTATCCACAAGAACAGCAATTCCACGATTCCATCAGTCATGGATACATCCACAAACTGTCCTTTGCCAGTCTTCTCCCGGGCCATCAATGCCGCCAAAATCCCGATGGCGGCGGCCATGCCTCCACCGGCGAAGTCTGCTACCAGGGTGCCCGGAATCACCGGCGGGCCGTCGGGGGGGCCGGTCAGGCCCAGGAGGCCCGCTATCGATATGTAGTTGAGGTCGTGTCCCACGAAGTCGCGGTAGGGCCCGTCCTGTCCGTAGCCCGACAGCGAGGTATATACGATACCCGGATTTATCTCTTTGAGGGTGTCGTAGTCAACTTTCAGCCGCTTAACGACGCCGGGCCGGTAACTCTCAAAAACAACGTCGGCGGTTCTGGCCAGCTCATAAAAAATACCGCGCCCTGACTCGGCTTTCAAATCAAGGCCCATGGTCTTGCAGTTCCGCTGCCCGGGGAAGTCGGGCGCCTCGGGAAACGCATACATGATAAGGCCGCCGCGACGCTCGGGATAGGGTTCGTGTATCTTGATAATTTCAGCGCCAAGGTCTCCGAGAAGCGTCGCGCAGAATGGGCCGGGGCCAAACCAGGCCATATCCAGTATCCTTATTCCATCCAGAGCCGGGCACATACTACTCCCTCGATTTCATATCTGATTCACAGTCCACTTAGTTCGCGGCTGGGCGGCTAGACGAGGGCACTTATCCCCAGAGCGTTCTTTCCCACGATCAGCTTCTGTATCTGCGTAGTGCCATCGGGAATGGTCAAAGTTCTCGCATCTCTAAAGTATCTCTCAACCGGGTACTCATCGGAGAGTCCCATGGCGCCATGAATCTGGATGGCCTTGGAGGTTGTCCTCACCGCAGCCTCAGTAGCGTAGGCCTTTGCCAGGCAAGATTGCCAGCGGCACTTCTCATCCTTATCCAGCAGGTCCAGGGCGCGGTAGGAAAGAAGACGCCCGGCCTCAGTCTCCATTATCATGTCAACAAGCATCTCCTGTATCATCTGGAAGCTGCCTATGGGACGGCCAAACTGTGTCCTGTCTTGAGCGTACTTGATCGAAGCATCTATGGCAGCCTGGGCAATGCCAGTGGAGAATATGCCCACCATCGCACGTGATACATCAAAGAAGCCCATTGTCCGCTGGTAGCCAGTGCCCGGGTCCAGAGCATTTGCCTTGGGCACTCGACAGTCATCGAAAGAAAGTTCCGAGGTGGGAAAGGAACGGAGGCCGAGTTTGTGCAGCTCTCTGGTGGAGAAAGGAGACACATCTCTCTCTACAAGGAGAAAGGACATCGCCAGAGGGCCCTGAGTCTTGTCTGTTGTAGTGAGGACAAAGGCGGCATCCGCTATGCTGCCGTTGGAAATCCACGTCTTTGTCCCATTGAGGATGTAGTTGTCGCCATCCAGGGTTGCCGTAAGTTCCACGCCGGCCACGTCGGAGCCCGCGTTGGGTTCTGTGATTGCTATGCAACCTATGTAGTCGCCGGAGGCAGCCCGAGGCAGCAATTGCTCCTTCTGCTCCGGGTTACCTGCCACGTCTACGAGCCACCAGAATCCTGCGGCAATAAAAACCGTTCCGGCTAGACCGGCCCAAGTCCTGGCCAGTTCCTCGAGAAGTACACCGTTGGTCTTGGCTTCCAGTACAGAGCCGCCGTACTGCTCGGGCAGAAAGCCGACCAGATAGCCAAAGGGCATCAATTGCTGAATAAAGGAGACAGTCGCCTCCCGGGTCAGCGCGCCTTGCTTCTCGTGTTCATCAACAACAGGCGCTATCTCCTTCTCCAGGAAGCTGCGGACGTTGGTCTTCAGCATTTGTTGCTCTTCAGTCAAAGCGAAGTCCATGTCTTCCTCCTTATACCACTCCAAGCAGGGCTACCCGTTAGGCTGTCCTCTGACTCAATACCTAGAGCCCGACGATGCAGACACTGACAACATTTAGCGGGGGAATGCCTCCCATGTTATGGGTGAGGCCAAATTTGGGGTCTTTTATTTGTCGGGGGCCAGCCTTACCTTGAAGTTGCTTGTACATCTCATACATCATCCTCAGCCCTGAAGCGCCGATGGGATGGCCAAAGCACTTGAGGCCTCCGTCAGGCTGGCAGGGGATTGTCCCGTCGAGATCGTAGAATCCCGCCTCGATATCCTCTTTGGCTCGCCCTCTGGGAGAGATCCCCAGGTCTTCGTACTCGGTAAGCTCAGTGATAGAGAAGCAATCGTGGACTTCCATCATGCTTATCTCGTCGCGAGGGCTCGTTATCCCTGCCTCGCGGTAAGCTCTCTGGCCGGCGTGGACAGTGGACTCCACGTGGGCATAGTCCCAGTCGGTGCACATCATCTCTTCACCTGAGCTTGCAGCGATCTGCAACGACTTGACATAAACGGGATCAGGCCTGAATTTCTTGGCCATGTCAGCGCGGGTCACTATAGCTGCCGCCGCACCGTCGCTTACTCCACAGCAGTCAAACAATCCCAAAGGCCAGGCAACTATAGGGGCATTCATTACGTCATCGATGGTGATCTCGCGGCGCAGGTGAGCCTTGGGGTTCAAAGTCCCATTGTGATGACTCTTCACTGATATGTGGGCCAGGGCGCGTTTGCCCTCCTGGGGGCTGAGGCCGTACTGTGCGAAATACCTGGTACCCATCATGGCGAACATCCCGGGAGGAGTATAGTTGGGAAAGGTAAACCTGAATGTTGTCCCCACTTGCGTGTCAGCTTGAGGGAGACCGCCGTAGCCGATATCCTTAAGCTTCTCCACACCAAGCGCCAAACAGATATCATAAGCCCCGGAGGCAACAGCATAACAGGCGCCCCTCAGAGCCTCGGAACCGGTGGCGCAGAAATTCTCAACCCTTGTTGCCGCAATGAACGGCAGCTTTAATGTTACAGCCAGAGGGATGGCGGATTTCCCTACAGATACCTCCTCATAGCAGGTGCCGGACCAGGCAGCACCGATGTCTTTCTTCTCTATGCCGGCATCCTCAATAGCTTCAGTGAAGGCCTCGACCATCAGGTTCCCGGCGCTCATGTCCCATCGCTCTCCAAACTTGGTGCATCCCATGCCGATAATAGCGACCTTGTCTCTTATTCCTTCTGCCATGTCTCCTCCCTTTTGAGCAAACTTTTAAGCTCGAATCGGCGTTGCTTTCCAGTAATAGGCGTGGATACCGCGCGCCGCATCGTGGTATTTCCTGCGGAAGCTCACCTCGACCGGCATACCTACCTCTAGTGAATCAAGCTCGCAGTCGTTTAGATCAAAGAACCATCTCCCGCCCCCCTCGAAGTCTACCGTTCCGTAGATCGCTGGTGGGCTGGGACTGAAAGCCAGAATATCCCCGGTATAGGTGAACAAACGCCCCTTCTTATCGGAGAAGCGATAGTCCTCCATCTCGTGAAGGGCTCCGCATTTGGGGTTGGCACATATATCCTGAGAGGGGTATTGTGGGGTACCGCAGCGTTTGCACTTCATTCCGCAGAGGCCCAAGATCATCCTTCGTTCCCTCCACAGGGTTGACAACTGAGTGACGGCGACTTCCTCGCCACGGCCGCCGGTATCTATGTCGAGTATTTCGCGGAATGTGGCGTATTTCTCGTAGCTGCCCAGGTCTTTCTTTGAAGCGAGGTGTCTCTTGATCCCTCTTCTATCTCTGACCTTTTCAATTTCGTCAGTCACCTGTAGATACAGGGCGTCGCTGCCGTTTCCGTAGCTGGCGACGAGTATCTTGTCCCCGGGCTTGGCATCCTCGAGTGCGGCGACCAGGATCATAAGAGTGGAGGCAGTGCCCGTGTGCCCTATCGCTGTGAACATGTGATCCTGTATCTGGCCGGGTTCAAACCCCAGCCTCTTCCCGATATCCGCATGGGCTCTAATGTAGAGGCAGGGGTAAACCACCTTGGCGAAATCTTTCGGCTCAAGGTTGTATTTCTGTAACAGCCCTGAGATGGCCTCTGAGATGAACTTGCCGTAGCCCTCATCTCTGATCCATCTGTCCTCCCAGGTGCGGTTGTATCTATCTGCATCTGCCCTCCAGTTGTCCACGAAGTCATAGGAGACGGAGTAGGTACCCTCAACGCTGGCGATCACCCCGCTATTCCCCAGAAGGAGGGCTGCGGCACCATCTCCGTAGATCTCCTCTTGAAAGCCGCCGGGCTTCCCCAGGCGGCAATCGGCGGCACAGACCATGACGTTTTTAGCTGAGCCTGATGTAACAGCGTCATAGGCGGAGATCAGAGCACTTGTTCCAGCCTTGGTGGAGGAGGTGAAGTCGGAGGTTCGGTTTTCGGGGGGAAGGTCGAGCGCAGTGGCGATTATCCCTGCGTTCTGCCTCTCCTTATAGGGGGTGGTGGTTGTGGCAAAGAAAAGCCCGTCGATCTTCTCCCGTTCGACACCCGTCAGGCAATCCATGGCCGAGGCCACTGCCATAGTAAGGCTATCCTCGTCATAGTTCGCCACGGACTTCTCGCCGGGAAGGAGAGATGCGGGGTTCAGCCACCCCAGAGCTTGGTAGATAGTCATGCGGTTGATCCGGTATATGGGGACGTAAGCGCCGTAAGATGTTATCCCTGCCATATTACTCCATCCTCTTTGTTTATTTGTCAGGTGGGCAAAATGTACCACCTTTGGGTTTAGGAGTCAATGCTGTTGGTCTCGGCCATTTCCCCCTCCCTCTAACTCCCTCCCACCAGGGGAGGGAGAATCTGGAATCCCTCTCCCTTGATGGGAGAGGCCAGG
>DAOUTY010000202.1 GCA_030668425.1 Chloroflexota bacterium | reverse complement strand
GGGCTGAAAGGTGTAGTCAAGCGCCCTGGCGTTGCCGGTGGGGGCCTCCCCCATCTTGGCCGCCGTTTCCCTGGAATGCAGCCGTCCCGTGAGGATGCCTTCACGTATAAGGTAGGTCTTCGTCCCCGGCACACCCTCGTCGTCGTATCTATAGCTGCCGCGCAGGCCGGGAACGGCAGCGCCATCGACGATGTTGAGATGGTTGCCACCGAACCTTCGCCCCAAAACCATTATCTCGCGCATGCGCTCATTTTCATAAACAAAGTCCGATTCGGAGAGATGTCCGAATGCCTCATGGGCAAAGACCCCGGCCAGAATCGGGTCACAGATAACCGTATACTCGCCTCCCTTGAGCTGAGACGCCGAGAGGAGTTCGACCGCCCGCTTCGCCATCTCCCCGACATCGGAGTGGAGATTCTCCATAAAGCCGTAATCCCCATTGCTCCCCAGGCTCAGCGACGACTGCTGGACGTCGTTGCCATCCCGTGCCACGGCGTTGAACCTCGCCATGACGTCTACTTTGGTCTGCTCTATGTAGCTCCCCTCAGTGCTGGCAAAGGTCACCTTCTTATGCCTGTCAGCGTAGCCAATGATGGAGGTCTGAACTTTGGGAATGCTCCAGATAACATCGTTGTATTCGTCGAGAATGCCCTTTTTCTGCGCCAGGGGTACGACGGAGGGGTCCTTCTTCACCTCAGGCGGGACAATAGCCACCACCGGCTCGACGGGAGCGAGCTTGCTCTCCTCCTTGCCCACCAGCCTCGCCTGCCGCACCGCCTTTTCGACCTTTACCTTCAGGTCGCTCACGTCATTGAATGAAATAAAACCCCAGCCCCCCTTCACCAGAGCACGAACATTCCCCCCGAGGCTGGTAGTCTTGCCAATGTCCTCAAGCTCCCGTCCGCGGTACTGTAGACGGGTAGCCTCGCCTTCTTCGATGCGGATCTCGATGTAGTCAGCGTTGTGCCCTTTTAATGCTTCGGTAATACGGTCACGCATGAGTCCACCTTATATCCATTGGGACTTGCCAGTCAAGGCATTGGATAGTGGACTCAATTATAAGTCGGACAAGAGGAAAAATCTAGCAGGCATCGGGAAGACTATCACTTCGTGTTAGCAGAGGAGAAGGTGGGACGCTATCACCTTCTGATTTTGAGGGGGAGCAGTATTCACAAGAGAGGGCCGTTCAATTGAACGCCCCTACTACTACCAAAATTCATGGACTAAGTAACAAGTGAAGCACTGCGGGGTTGCAGTTGTCATACCCAGTCGAGGATTACCTCGGCCTGACAGGTGATGCCGTTAGCTTCGCTGCCGTCTGCGCCGTATCCGAAAGAGGTAGTCTACGGCCAGTATCAAAACGAGGAGAACAGCGCCGGCTGCGATTGTGAAGGATGTGTCCAACATTAGCTCGTGCATTTGGCTCTCTCCATTCAGGGCTTGTGGCCAACATCATCCTCGCTCAAGCCCTCGAGTACATAATGTGACCATAATGGGGGAGTTGCAATCCCACCTATGTACCGCATTAAGTGGTACTTTAGTCCCTCTTTCGCTGAGCCAAGCCAGACCGATAGCGTAGCCCCTTCCCCTCCCCCTTATCCCATCCCCCCAACGCGGGGAACCACAGGCGATAAGCAACTTGACGTCAGGCTCACCCTCTGCTAACCTCAAAATTGGCTACTTACTTAAACCGCATCAGCGCAGGGAGACAACATGAGCCTCGAGTATGCCCATCTAAAGCTGGGCGAAGAAGTAACTGCTCTGGCCGGATTCTATGCCATCGTCAAAGAGCTAAGGCTGGAGCACGACGGGAGAGAAATACTTAGCCTGATTGGTATGTGTTCGGTGGAATCCTCCTGCTGCGGCAACCGCGCTTTCTACTATGCCATCGTGCCCGGATACCTGCTATCGTGGAAGGGCAAGGAGAACGAGGCAGGCCTGCCCATTTCAGAAGTGGAGCCCATTACCGATGAAGCCACGAAGCGGGAGATCGCAGCGACGCTCGAGGCAACCGAGGCCGTATTCAAGCCCAACATCGAATTCTGGTAAGCCGCAGCCTCCCTGCACATCACGCCATTCCCCCGAAACAATTCCCTTAGAACAGGTACAAACAATCGGCCTTCGCATCCTCCATCAGCCTCCCGGTCATTGGAGAAAAAGATAAGAAACGTAAGGAAAATGTAAGAAAAGTGCTTGACAAAAGCCCGACTGGATGTTATCATGCAGGAGAGTCTCGAATGAATTATGAGGCTCCTAGTAAGCTCCAAGGTGTTCGGGTGGCGGAATGGCTTGGGGCTTTCTGTTTTACCACGGAACCCAAGAGACTTGTCCACAGCGGAGCTCTTATTCATGGTCCCCACTCTAATAACATGCCCTAAATGCCTGTTAAGTAAAGTTAACTAAAGGTAACTTATGTTAAGTTATTCCAGGCAAAAAAAGAGGGGCGCTACAGACACAGCCAGCTTCAAGGTTCAAACACCACTCTTACCCTCCAGATAGAACCCACACTTATAGGCGAGTCGCTCGTCAAGTTTCTTCACGAACGCTTCAGGATCTTTCGAATATGAATCACCAAAGCGCAATTCCAGTTGACCGTGACCATGATAGAGTATGCAAATGGATTTGTGCACGCACCTATCACAACTCTTGACCACTGTTCCCTGCGCCTTGATTTTTTGCCTCGTAGTCATATCTATCACTCAGTCCTAGTCGTATCTGCAGCCTCCAGCTCATGGCTTTTGGCTAGTAACATTGTCCCTCGAACCTGGCAGGATAACAATCCCATTTACGTACTGGAATCCGGCATACTTTCGTTGACGTACTTTCGTACCAAAAAAGTGGGCCTTACCAGTACGAATCCTCTGGCTAGGGGATAGTAGGCCCGCAGTCGGATTGCCGGTTGGGATCGTACCGTTGGGTTGCCACGTATCCGCAGCTCCAGCCCACGGAGTACAATGCGGAGATTTAACCACTAAGCCACTGTAGGTTCGGGGTTACGGCGGAAGTAAGAAAGGGGAAGACCGTGGAACACAACACTAGTGCTTCTTTTTCCCAGTACCTGGAAAACCTCCTCCAGGCAATGAATCGGTCATGAAAACCACTGCCAACACAACAAAGATCACTACAGCGATAATGATTTCACCAGTAACGTCGCTCATTTCTCACCCCTTATCCCGAGGTATCAACCCATGCCTCCCCACAACCTCCCCAGCCATCATTCAACCGAGTGCTTGCCCACATTCTCTGTATACTCAGTCCACTCTCTGCCTATCCGGGCCACCCACTCTTTGCGATAATTCACTATGTCATCCCATGGAAAATCCGCATAGTGACCGTGGTCTTTCACATGCTCGATGTGCGGCTTCCCATCTCGATTATATGGCGAGTCTTTGGCATCGTTTACCCCGTCGAACTCTACCGGGACGAACCCATTCCGCCGGCAAGTCTCCAGATCATAGGCCGGGCTGGCATGAACCCATTTGCCATCGATATGTAACTCGGCATAGCCATGCTGGATAAGCAGGTTGTCTCCTCCTATCATCTTGCGGAATTTC
>DAOUTY010000252.1 GCA_030668425.1 Chloroflexota bacterium | reverse complement strand
CAATCGCTTCGACATTTGGTTCCAGCTCCTTAGCCTCTCCTCTGGAGAGCATTGTCAGGTCCCTGGCCCCATTCCTTTTCCCTTGTTCTAGCAATGCCTCCAATTGTCTGACCTCATCGTCTCTGGTTGCTACGATAAGTTTTCCCGTTTTCCTGTGGGGTATTCCGTATTTCTGGCAGAGTTCGTAGAGCAGGGCGTTGCCTGCAACACACGTCTCTGTCTTTAGTGAACCTTCAGGGTAGTAAACGCCCGCGTGGATGGTCTCGCTATTCCGGCTGCTCGTTTCTTGACCGAACTTTTCGTTCTTCTCCAGTATGTAAACTTCCCCGTATTTCCCCGCTAACTGAGCGGCCACAGCCAGACCGATAACTCCGGCTCCGATGATGGTAATCACCGTGGCTTCCACATCGCTCTGTTAGATTTCTACCGGAATCCCTTTTTCTTTGAGGTAGTGCTTGGCCTGCGGTATGGAGATCTCGCCGAAATGGAAGATAGAGGCAGCCAGGACCGCTGACGCTTTTCCAATGGCCACTCCTTCGTACAGGTGCTCAAGTGTACCTGCTCCCCCTGATGCAGTAACCGGGATGGATACAGCTTGGGCAACCGCTTTTGTCATCTCCAGGTCATAGCCTTCTTTGGTACCGTCGGCGTCCCTGCTGGTGAGCAGAATCTCTCCTGCGCCCAACTCTTCTACCTTTTTCGCCCATTTCACAATATCAAGCCCTGTTCCTTCGGTGCCGCTTTTGATCACTACCTCCAGACGGGGCAGGCTGCTTTCTGGAGGATTCTTCCTCCCGTCGATGGCGACGACGAGCTTCTCCTTTCCAAATTCCCTGGAAGCTTCTCTTATAAGTTCAGGGTTCTTGACTGCGGAGGTGTTGATTGAAACCTTGGTTACACCAAGGTCGAACAACTCCTTCATATCGTCAATGCTTGCAATGCCACCACCCACGGCAAAGGGGATGGTAACCACGCTGCAGACCTTTTTGACCCACTCCAGCCTTGTCTTTCTATTCTCCACAGTAGCGAAAATATCGAGGAAAACGAGCTCGTCCGCGCCCTCCTGGCAATAAGCCTCTGCTGCCTCCACAGGGTCACGTGCGTCTCTCAGGTTGACAAAGTTCACTCCTTTGACCACCCTGCCATCCTTTACATCCAGACAGGGTATGATTCTCACCTTCTCCATTTACAGCTCCTTGAATTTAGTCAGGTCCTGATACTCTATTACAGTGCACATGGCGTGGTTTTGGGCCTCGATACCGGCCTCCTCGGCAGCTGCTATGGGGTTCATCCCCCCAAGAAGTATCATGCCGATTCTGTTGAGTTCCACGGGGATTTCACATACTGGCTCGCTGGTGTTCCCCATAAGCAACAGGCCTCCCAATCCGGCTTCTCTCAGTTTGGCCACTACTTCCTCTGCTGTCTCACGGCAGAGGGCTGGAATCTCACGGAAATTGGCCAGTATTTTGCCGTTGCCGCTTTTCACTGCCTCTTTCACAGAGGTCATCCTGGCCCTGATGAATACCTCCGAAGGATCGAGAGACGATCCGGCGTAGTGAATGAGTTCCACGAAGCGGAAGGGTTTGTGATTTCGCATCTGGAGTATGCCGCCGAACCTGGAATCCATGGGGACACCGGCCTTGAGCAAGGCCCCGTTGATCGCGATGCTGCAGACAGTAGCGAATCCTGTCGTACCTTCAGGAACCATAAACTCCCCTAGATGTTCTCCCTCTTGGGCTACTGCCACCAACTCACTAACGCAAAGGCCTGCTTCAAAAGCGGGCTTCATTGCCTGGAGCGCCTTTGTAAATTTTCCTTTGGGGAGAAATGAAACATTAACAGGGATCGAACCGCAGCGCTTCTCATAGTTGAAGTCAGTACTAAAGGCGAGCAATTCGATCTTGGAGATGGCTAAACCGACCTTGTCCTTAACCAGAGCGTTCCTGAGCTCTTCCTCTCCCTGCTCGGTGAGCAGCCGGCCATCCCGGCCTACAAGTCGAGTTAGCCCTCGCTCGTCCATCAGCTTGAGATGGTATCTTACCGCCCGTTCGCCGAGTTCAACCCCGTAGTCCTTCAGACGGTAGGCGATGACCCGGGCCCCCAGTGGTTCCTGGCAATCGCTTAGAATCCTCAGGATTGAGAGCACCTTTCTCTCGACGCCCAGTGTTTCGAAGCCCATAATATCGCCTCTTGTGAGATTATAGGTAGTAGGAAACTGTTTTCCTAATTATAAATAGGCTGGGGTATCTCGTCAACCCTGTTATGGGCAGAAACCTTTCTTGCGAGGTGCCCTGAAGGCAGGTTTCTCAGTTGAAGGTGAGGTGCGTTTCTTGCCAGCTTGCTGGGATTGATGTTCTCCAAGAGGGCAGTCAGTGAGCCACTTTAGGCTTTGTCAACTTGTGGCTTTGCCTCGATGATAAAGTCTTGCCCGTTCCTATACGCCTTAACAAAGGACAGTTTCAAGGCACTGTCGACGTCCAGTATCCCCAAATCTCCCACCGCATCGATTCCTTTGCCCATGATCTTAGGTGCCGAGATCACTAT
>DAOUTY010000133.1 GCA_030668425.1 Chloroflexota bacterium | reverse complement strand
CTTGTGTTTGACAGTGACCTCGTCACGCACATTCTTGCCAGCGAGAACCTCTTGCACCATTTTCTCCACTTTGGGGAGGGTTTCCGCGCTCAATATATCAGCGAAGTGTTTGCCTGGGAGTTCTTCTCGCCTGTACCCGAACAGGCTGGCAAAAGACTCGTTAACGAATATAAACTTACCGGAATTATCTACCTGGTATATACCTTCAAGAGAAGTATCGACAATTGTTTTAAATGCCTCTTGACTTCCCCTTAGCGTCATACTTCTTTTCACCATGTTTCGCCTCCTAACCGTCTGAAGGTGGTAATCGAAATATTCAGATAATCAGTTTGCCAAAGGTCCGCTGGTAACCTTTCCGACCTGTTTTTACTCGGGTTTTGCTTCGCAGTCTGGCTTCTACCTTGACAGCACCGGTATTGCTAATGGTCGTTTCCCAGACGGTAACTGTTGTTTTTGTTAGGTGTAGGACAATCCCTGAAGATGATGCCCGAAACCTAATAATAACATAAAAGTGCCGTAGAGTGAGAATCTGTATAGAGACCATCTGCTGACGGTGCCCATTTCGCGTAGCATTTCACGTGGGCTGAACTCACGGATTCTCGAGAGGTTTGTACCAGCCTATTCTGACTGCTATAATGGGGCGCGAATACGCTGAAGGTATAGCTCTGGGTATGTTAGCGAAGGTAAAGACTGCTGCGGTAGTGGGCCTTGAGGCTCAGGAGGTTGAGGTCGAGGTTTATATCTCGAGTGGTCTACCCTCGATGACCATCGTTGGGTTGCCCGATACTGCGGTGCAGGAGGCCAGGGAAAGGGTTCGCGCCGCCATCAAGAACTCCGGATGCCAGTTCCCCACGAGGCGGGTAACGGTGAACCTTGCTCCCGCCGACCTCAAGAAGGCTGGCCCTGCCTATGACCTCCCTATTGCGGTTGGCATACTGCTGAGTTCGGAGCAGGTCTGGGCTGATACCGTTCAGATGCTTTTCCTGGGCGAGCTCTCGCTTGATGGTGGCCTGCGGCATACTCAGGGCATCATCTCTATGGTCGATCTGGCCAAGAAGAGAGGAATCACCACGGTTTTCGTTCCCGCCGCCGATGCCAGAGAGGCTTCCCTGGTGCAGGGCGTTGACATTATTCCTGTATCCTCCCTGTCCGAACTGGTTGGCCATCTCCGTGGCGAAGCGATTATTCCCAACCATATCGCGGAGGAGATCGTGGATGATGTGGGTAAAGCACCGTGGCCGACCACTGATCTCGCTCTCATTAAAGGACAGGAGCACGTGAAGCGAGCATTGGAGGTGGCTGCAGCCGGGGGGCATAACGTGATCATGAGCGGGCCGCCGGGAAGCGGCAAGACACTGCTTGCGCGGGCACTGCCTTCTATCCTGCCTCAGATGGGTATCGAAGAGGCCTTGGAGGTAACCAAGATCTATAGCGTGAGCGGGCTCCTTCCTCAAGATACGCCGCTCATCAGGCAGCGCCCGTTTCGGGCGCCGCACTATACTATATCGCATGCCGGTCTCGTGGGCGGCGGACGCTGGCCAAGGCCCGGTGAGATAAGCCTCAGCCATCGGGGTGTTCTTTTTCTTGATGAGCTTCCCGAATTCGGGCACGCTGACCTCGAGGTTCTGCGGCAGCCGTTGGAGGACAAGGTGGTGACAATCAGCCGTGCACAAGGCAGTGTAACCTTTCCCTCCAACTTCATGCTCGTAGCAGCTATGAATCCCTGTCCGTGCGGGTTTTTCGGCGATCCGGTTAAGGAATGCACCTGTTCCTCGATGATGGTCTCGCGATATCAGAAGCGCATAAGCGGGCCATTGCTTGACCGCATCGATATCTTCGTTGAAGTTCCACATGTCGACTATGAGAAACTCGCTGATGACCGGATGGGTGAGAGCTCGGAGATGGTGAGGCAGCGAGTTAATCAGGCGAGCTCGATTCAAAAGCAACGTCTTGAGGGGACCACGTTTGTTTGCAATTCCGACATGACTCCCCTTGAGGTGCGCGAGTTCTGCCAGGTGGAGCCCTCGGCGCAGAGTCTGCTGCAGGCGGCAATGAATCAACTGCATCTATCGGCACGCGCATTCCACCGTATCCTGAAGCTGGCTCGCACTATCGCTGACCTTGCCAGTGCCGAGACCATCGCCGCTAGCCATCTCGCCGAGGCATTGCAATATCGGCCCAGGGACCAGAGATAACCCTGCCTCATCCTTAAAGTTGAGGGAAGACATGCCCTATCTCTTCGACCATTTCGATGTGGTAAAGGACCTTCTGGCACTTCGACCCTTTGGCCTTTTCGCCGATGTCGATGGCACTATCGCTGAGATTGCGCCATCTCCCGCTGAGGCCCGTGTCTCTCCGGTCTGCAGGGATAGCCTGGTCACGTTGGCTAAGCATCTGGCGGTAGTAGCGGCGGTCTCGGGGAGAACCGCTGTTGAGGCAAGGAGGATGGTGGGCATCGATGAGATGGTCTACATCGGCAATCACGGGTATGAGAAGTGGGCTGGTGGGAAGGTTGGGCTTGTGCCCGGGGTCGAAGACTATCCCACGAAGATTACGGAGGTGCTCGACAAATTTGACAAACTTGTCTCAATCGACGGAATTATTGTTGAGAACAAGGGCCCTACCGCCTCCATCCACTACCGTCGCTGCCTGGATCATGAAGCTGCGTTACGGGCCGTTCTCTTGGCGGTGGAAGGGTTGGCTAAAGATGCTGATCTAAGAATCAGCCTGGGGAAGCTGGTGGTCGAGCTCAGACCACCGCTGGAAGTGAGCAAAGGGACTGCCGTGTGTTCCTTGATAGAGGAGCACCGCCTGAGTGGGGCAATTTGCCTGGGCGATGACCTCACCGATGTTGACACCTTCGTCGCTCTTCACAAGAAGGAGCCTCCTTTCAAAGGGCTGGCAATAGGTGTCATCGGGGAGGAAACACCATCTCAGGTTGCGAAGGAAGCGGATTTCATCCTCAATGGGGTGACTGATGTGGAGCGGTTTCTCAAACAGGTAGTAGCAGAGGTAGTTGACAGGCCAACTGCCTGATGTCATGGAATTGGTGGAAAAGCCACCTCGTGATATCTTCCTCTTCGATCGTTCTCTTCAGTGCCTCAGCCCTTCTTTTCCTCTCTGCCGGGTCCATCGTCAATGCTTCATGAAGCGCCCTAATGGTTCCCTCTATGTCTGCCGGTGCAACTGATACAACGTACTCTCCCAGTTGCTCGTGGGCACCAGCGGACTCTGATAAGATCAGGACACTGTGATTGGCACTGACGATAGGCCCTTCCTTGGCCACCAGGTTCATGCCATCGATCACGGGGTTCACCAGGAGCACGTCGCAGAGACGCATGCCCGCTATCGCCTGAGTATAGTTGTTCTCAAAGAACACCTTTATCGGCTGCCATCCCTCGTTTCCATACTTGGTGTTGATTGCTTCCACCAGGTCGAATATGTCCTGGGTGTATCTTTGATACTGTTTTATCCCGGATCGGGAGGGTACCAAGAAGCATAGTAGCTTGACCTTGTTCGTGAACTCGGGATAGCGCTCCAGTAGGGTGTCGAAGGCTTTCAGGCCGCGGACGATGTTCTTGCTGGGCTCGGTACGGTCGACTCTCACAATGGTCTGTGCTCCCAGGTGGGGGCGCAGCTTTTCTTCATAGTTCTGAACCCTGGGCGAGTGCGCGTGTCGCTGCAGCGAAGCGACGTCCACGGATACGGGATAAGAAGCCACCCTGGTTTGATGTCCTCCCAGGGTCACGGTGTGGCTCTCGTAATTGACCTTGGCACCACTGAGGAATAGCTCGCAACTGTGCAGAAAATGGTGCACATCGCGTTTGGTTTGCAGCCCCACGATGTCGACCGCACAGAGGCTTTCCAGGATCGCCTTGCGTATCATCTCCGGGAAAAGGTGCCAGTAGTTGGCGGCGGGCCAGGGGATGTGAATGAAATGCTGTAGGATTGCCTGGGGCATCTGGTGACGGATATAGCCACCGACGAGGTAGAGCTGGTAGTCGTGGATCATTATGAAGGGCGGCGTTTTGTCATTGGCTGCTTCGGCGATAGCAGCTTCAGCGAAACTGCGGTTAACCGCAGCGTATCCGTTCTCCCAGGCATCGTAGACCTTGGAATCGATGTTGGGGGTGTAGGGTGAATTCCACATGTAGTGCTGGAGGAACCAGAGCAGGGGATTGCAGATCAGGTTGTAATACTTGTGGTAAACGTTTCTGGGATTGGTAACGAATCGGAGATACAGCCTTTGCCCCGGGAGCTGGACCTGGAAGCGTTCTTCCTGCTCGGCAGCGACACGGCGGTCACCCTCCCCCATAGCGCTCGCGATCCAGGTAAGCTCTACATATTTGCTGATGGCACTGAGAGCGGTTACAACCCCGCCACTGCCTCGATTCAGCTGCAGTGTTCCGTCTTTGCCGACACGATAATCAACAGGGCCTCGATTGCTGATCAGGATGAGCCGCCGTTCAGCCAGCAGCTCCTGGCACAGCTCAATGAGGTGGCTACTGACTTGATTATGATTAGAGGGGGATTGCATGGCTGAAATTTAGCATAACCCCCCTTAAGTTGTCAACCGAACGTGTCTCAGGCTGTTCAAATTGACATGCACCTGTAGTTGGTCTAAAATCGCAAAATGTAAAGTAGAGTCTTCGGAGTGAGCATGACTGGCGATGAACTCAGGGAGAAGTTCCTCCTTTTTTTTCAACAAAAGGGACACAAGATCGTTCCCGGCTCCTCGCTCATACCTGTGGGTGACCCCACCCTCCTTCTGACCAGCGCCGGCATGGTCCAGTTCAAGCCCTATTTTACGGGAGAGGCGGTTCCCCCCTCGCCGAGGCTGGCATCTTGTCAGAAATGCTTCCGAACCAGCGACATAGAATCGGTGGGCAATCTCAAGCATCTCACCTTCTTCGAGATGCTGGGCAATTTCAGCATCGGAGATTACTTCAAGAAGGAGGCCATCGCCTGGGCCTGGGAGTTCGTCATTGATTGGCTCAAACTACCCGAGGATAAGCTCTGGATCGCCATCTACCTTGACGATGACGAGTCCTTCCAGCACTGGCGGGACGTGGGTGTGAAGGCGGAACGCATATTGCGATTTGGTGAAGAGCACAATTTCTGGGGGCCTGCGGGAGAGACCGGGCCCTGCGGGCCTTGCAGCGAGATCCACTACGATTTCGGTGAGGAGTACGGCTGCGGGCCTGATTGTTCACCGGCCTGCGATTGCGGGCGCTTCGTTGAACTCTGGAACCTGGTGTTTACGGAGTACTACCAGGATGCTGAGGGCAAGCGTACGCCGCTG
>DAOUTY010000038.1 GCA_030668425.1 Chloroflexota bacterium | reverse complement strand
GGGTCTCCTCCAGGCCGGTGAGCTATTACCGGAACACCTACTCGATCTCCCCACACCTTGATCTGTTCAATAGCCGCCGCCCGAAATGTATCGCTTGCCGCCAGTACAACCCTCTTCCCTTGCTCTTTGAGTCCATAGGCCAGCTTGGCGATACTCGTAGTTTTGCCCACACCATTGACTCCCACCACCAGTATTACACTCATGCTTCCATTCTCCGAAGCTGAAGGCTCCGGCTCCGCCACTGTCAGCAGAGATACAATCTCATCTTTCAACACCGCTCTTACCTGGGCAGGTTCCTTAATCCCCTCTCTCTCCACCCTCAGTTTGAGCCGTTCGATGAGCTTGGCAGTAGTGCTCACCCCAACATCAGCAGAGATAAGAAGCTCCTCCAACTCGTCCCAGAGCTCGTCTCCCAGGGTGGAGACGTCGAAGAGATGCACGACCTTGCCCCACCAGGTCTCACGGGTACGTTTTACGCCCTGTTCTGTCTTTTTCTCAGATTTCTTGAATAAGCCCGGCATGTCCAGTTATTCTCCTGCTAAGCTCTCCAGCGCTTTGCGCGCTGCTTCCATCTCCGCCGCGCGTTTGCTGCGGCCACTACCCTGCCCCAGTATCGATGCTCCAGCCAGCACCTCCACGGTGAAAACCTTGGCGTGGTCGGGGCCCACCTCTTCGACAGTACGATAAACAGGTGTTATCTTCCGCCCGGATTGAATAATCTGCTGCAACCTCGACTTGTAGTCGGCAACAAGCTTATCTTCGATTGCTCGTTCCATCTCACTGCCCAGTATCCTCAGGATAAAGCCTTTAGCAGCATCCAAACCCTGGTCCACAAGGACAGCCCCGATAACCGCCTCCAGGACGCAACTCAGGTTCCTGGGACGGCGGCGGCCACCGCTCTCCTCTTCACCATGCCCCAGATAGAGGTGTTCCCCGAGGTTCAAGGACAGGGCAATATGACTCAGTGTCTCCCCACGCACCAGCGCCGATCTAAACTTTGTCAAATCCCCCTCGGACAACTCAGGGAACCGATGATAGATTTCCTCAGCCACCACGAAGCCGAGCACAGCGTCTCCCAGGAACTCAAGCCTCTCATTGGAAGACAGGGGTAGATCGGGGTTCTCATTGAGGTAGGAGCGATGGACAAGGGATTGCTGGAGGATGGAGGGGTCTATAAAGTTAACACCTAGAGTAGTTTGAAGGCCAACGATATCTGTCAAAGCCACAGAATCCAGTACAAATTTGAGTTTATGATAAGCTGCCAGCTACACCTTGTCAAGGAAGGCGCCTCTATCCCGAGGAACTGAACGCAGCGGCCTCCGCACAACCACCGTACTTGGCAGATCGCCTGAAATAATTCACTATTACTGACTTTCCCTCCCATTTTCGAATTTCGCTCGAACCGGGTATTGACAGCGTAACAATTACTAGGTATACTGCAAATAGTTAGTGCAAGGCGAAATAATTGTGCTGTGCTTATTTTAAGCGTTGCCCAAATCTAACGAGGTGAACCCAGATGATACGGGAGCCGAGTAAAGAAGACCTCATTGGAAGTATTCTCCAGCTTACCGATAGAGCATTCCGGCAGCTGTTGCCGATGGTGCCAAAGGAGTGGCTTCGCCTGGACCTGACCATGCCCCAGCTCAAGGTTGTCCTACTTCTCTTCATAAGTGGGCCATCGCGTATGAGCGAAATCGCCTCCGCGCTGGGAGTCAGTCTGGCCACAGCAACCGGAGTCGTGGACCGTCTGGTGGAACGAGATATCCTGACCCGCGAAGGCGATCCCGGTGACCGGCGCGTAGTTCTATGTCGCCTTTCGGAAAAGGGGGGAGAACTGATGAGCGGGCTGTGGCAGTTGTCTCGGGACCAGGCCGGAGAACTCATGCGTTCTCTGGCATCTTCCCAGTTGCTGCTGATTACCGAATCGCTGGAGGTGCTCTTACAGGCTGGGGAGGCAACCAAGGAGAATTTGCATCGGGATTAGAGGCAGCACGTCCAGAGAGCGGGCACTTTGCGCTGATCCGCTGCCAGAAGATGGAGGATAAGTACCATGGTTAATTCAAGAGATTCTATTCCGACTAGGAGAGAGCGAGACGTCCTAGCTCTAGCCGGCCGTGGCCTGACCAATCAGGAGATCGCCGACGAGCTGTTCATATCCACCCTCACTGTTAAGTGTACATTGCACCGGGCATGTGTCAGGCTGGGAGCACGCAACCGGACACAGGCGGTAATACTGGCCATGAGGCGAGGAGCCTTACACATTCTGGATATGTTCTCGACCGATGACCTCGCTGAGCTACTCGCTTCCCTGCCGCCGGAGTTGATGGCCAGTGTATGTCAACGCGTGGAGCAGAATCGTCTGCCGTCCAGTACGGCAGGATACGAGAGTGGAAACAAAAATAGTAAAGACAAAGTGGCAGGAGGCGTGGAATGCGTGTGCTAGTGACAGGTGGAGCGGGACGGCTGGGGATAAATGTATGCAAAATCTTTCTCAAAGACGGATTCCAGGTGCGAGTGTTCGACCTGGACAACGAACGCAATCGAAAGAGTGTCAAGGAACTCGGTAGAAAAGCGGAGATTCTGTGGGGAGATATCACGCAACCCGATTCGGTGCGGAAGGCACTGGAAAAGGTAGACGTTGTTGTCCATATGGCTGGCATCCTGCCCCCGGTAGCCTACGAGAAACCAGAGCTGGCCAGACAGGTCAATGTTGGGGGCACGAAGACAATCGTTGACCTGATCAAGGAGAAGGGCAGCCACATTCCCCTGGTGTTTACCTCCTCGGTGGCAGTGTTTGGCCCCACCCCCAATGCTACGGACCCCCTTTCCGCAGATAAGAACGATCCCAATCCCAGAGGTGCATATGGCGAGACCAAGGCCGAAGCCGAAGGCCTGATAAAAGAATCAGGGATTGACTACCTCATCCTGCGCCTGACCGCAATCATGTACTTTACCTTCGATGTGAGCGACATCAAGCGCATGTTCTCCATACCACTGAACAATCGAATAGAGTTCTGCCACCCGGACGATCTGGCCCTGGCCGTACTCAACGCTGTCAAGAATTTCGATGGCATAAAGGGAAGCACCCTCGTTGTCAGCGGAGGTCCTGACCAGCGAATGTTATACCAGGATATGGTCGGCTCTATTCTGGACATCATGAGATTACCCCTGCCTCCGGCTCATAAGTTCACTCAGGAACCCTACTACCTGGACTGGTATGACACGAGCAAGTCACAGGAAGTCCTTAAATTCCAACGAAGGTCGTTTGCTCACTATCTCAAGGACTACTCCAGTGGACTGACCCGGAGATACTCCTCCCTTTTTCTGCCCTTCATGCGCTACTTCGTCTCGCCGTTGTTCGGAAAGGCCGTTGTCCAGTTCATGTGATAGATGGCACCAGCAAAATGTCATGGGCGTTTGCCCACCAACGAACTACGAGAATATAGAGAGTAGCCTTAAGCATCCGCTCCAGGCGTGACACCCTACCCACTATTAACTCTCCGTGTCTTAAGTTGACACCTCTGCCCTCGTTTGCTACGCTATGAGTCGGTTACCTCTCAACAAGCCTTGGCACAGCAAGTTCATGGAGCCCAGACTGAAAGAAGCCCCTGAGAATCTCCAACAGCTAGTTAGCAGTCAGGCGGACTATATCATCGACAACCAGCTTCCCTCCGGAGCTATTCCCTGGTATCAGGGCAGCATCACAGACCCCTGGGATCACGTGGAAGGCGCCATAGCCTTAGCTTTAGCCGGCAGGTTCAAGGAGGCTGCCGCAGCCTACACGTGGTCGCGTAACATGCAGAATCCCGACGGCAGCTGGTACTCCGCCTATCTTGACGACAAACCACAAGAACTGGTAAAGGACTCCAATTTCGCTGCTTACATAGCAACTGGAATGTGGTTTCACTATCTGGCAACCAAAGACCTGGGCTTTCTCCGTGAGATGTGGCCGACGGTCGAGAAGGGCATAGACTTCGCTCTGAGCTTACAACAGCCCACCGGTGAAGTCTCCTGGGCCTTAAGTGAGAAAGGCAATGCCTGGCCAGGTGCCATCCTAACCTCATCGTGCTGCATCTGGCACAGCATCAGGAACGGCATAAACATCTCGAAAACACTGGGAGTGGACAGGGCTGACTGGGATGCAGCAAGCGAAAGGCTTCTGAAAGCGACCGGGCAGAACCCCGAGCTGTTCGATAGGATGGGTGAGAACAAACGTCGCTATGCCATGAACTGGTTCTATCCTATCTTAACCGGAGTGATCAAAGGGAAAGAAGCGCAAGGGCGTATCGAGAGAGAGTGGTCAGATTTTGTCATCGATAACTGGGGATGCAGGGTCGCTGCCGACGAAGATGTTACGGCAGTAGCTGAGACCAGCGAATTGATAGTATCCTTATGCCTCATAGGTGAACATGAGAAGGCCAGGCTGTTATTGGACTGGACACTCCGGCTATGGGATAATAAGAGCGGCTTCTGCCGGGGGATAAAACTGCCCGAACAGGAGGCTTGTCCCAGTGATAATGAGCGGGCCACCTGGACATCAGCAGCGTTGATAATGGCGATAGCAGCCCTGGCCAAGGCTTAATGCCTGGAATATGTTAGGCTTGTAGTAGAACTTACCGCTTGGGAGCGTGCCTGAAAACGCTGCAGAAGAGGGTAGCCTAGAGCATCTGCTCTAGGCATAGTTTGGAGCGGATGCTCCAAACTACCCATAACTCGCAGGCAGCCTACTGGCGTTGGAGGGGTTTTGGCAGAGATTCCATCACCAAAGGACGTCACTAACGACTTCGTTGGCTATGAAGTCCTTGTCGACTTCATGGAAGAGCGGGTGCTACATGAGTTGGAAGGGGACATAATAGAGATCGGCGCATTTATAGGTGGCGGCACTGCCAAACTGGCGAAGTACGCCCAAAGGTTCGGCAAGGATGTCTACGCTGTTGACGTTTTCGACCCCGGTCATGACAAGACCCGCGATACAGGTGGCACTAGAATGTGCGACATCTACGAGGCATTTCTACAGGGGCGCTCACAGTGGGAGGTTTATTGCGAAACGACACGAGGTTTCGACAACATCATAACTATTGACAAAGATTCCAGAGATGTCGAGTTTTCCCAAAAGCAGCATTTCGTTTTCGGATTCATCGATGGCAACCACGATCCAGAGTACGTGAGAAACGACTTCTACCTCGTATGGGGAAACCTTGTCCCCGGTGGCAGCGTCGGCTTCCACGACTACGATTTCGACCTGCCAGAAGTCACCGAAACAGTTGACAGTATAATAGCTGAGCATAAAGACGAAATAGACGACATCCACGAAATAAAGGGTAAGTACATCATCTTACTGACCAAGAAACGTTCGGTTGGGTGAGCAGGCATATGTTGGAAGTACTTCAGGTTGAGACAACAAACCATTGCAATGCGCGCTGTATTTTCTGTGCCCACGGCCAGATAAAGGAACACGGCACTATGTCAGACAGGCTTTATACCAAGATTCTGGCGGATGCCAGCAGGCTTGACCCGCATCCCAAAACGTTTATACCTATGCTTACGGGCGAGCCTTTTCTCGACCTGCAGATAGTCGACAGGGTAAAAGAAGCGCGGGCAGCCTTGCCCGCTACCGAGATTCATCTATATACCAACGGCAGCCTCCTGAAAGAGGAGTTAATCAGGAAGCTTTCGGAGGTATCCGATTTCCAGCTCAATATATCAGCGAATGGGGCCTCGGTAGAAACCAGAAAGAGACTGACGGGGCTGGATGACTACGAAAACTTGGCCAGGATGATCGACTATGTCGATGCACTTGGCATACCTCATACTGTATCGCTGGTGCAGCATCCCTCCATTACCCCGGAGGAAGAGGAGGCCTTCAACCACAAGTGGGGGCAGGTAACGTCGAGTTCCTCCTGTCGAACGCCCTACGTTTTCCAGCACCTGAACTTTGCAGGGCTCACCTGCCCTGCTGAGGGCAACAACTTCACCCGCTGTATCCACGCCACCAGCCATATGACCGTGCTCTGGGATGGCAGGGTAAACCTGTGCTGTATGGACCCGCTTGGCAGAAAGATATTCGGCGATTTGAATCATCAAACAGTCGCCGAGGTGTGGTTCTCCAAGGAACGCCAGCATTACGTTTCTCTGCATGAAGAAGGCAGGGGAACAGAGTGCGAGGTGTGCCACGACTGCAACATCTTCAGCATTTGAAACGCAGCTAAGATTCTTTATTCAAATACCCTCAAGCCCCCCAGTTCGTATCCAGTAAACGCAGCACTTTGATTTGTATTGGGTTGACAGCTATAATATGCTGTGCAAGCATGAAGCTATTATTAACCGGGGGCAACTGTCTGGAATTGAAGGGTATAAATGGGCATCATTGATTCCATAGGTAACACGCCACTTATAGAGTTGAGCAACCTGAATGGAAATCCCAGGGTCAGACTCATGGCCAAACTGGAGGGGAGCAATCCCGGCGGCTCGGTCAAGGACCGTACTGCTTATTACATGCTACAGAAAGCCATCGAATCGGGGGAGTTGACTCCGGGCAAGACCATCCTGGAGCCCACATCAGGCAACACCGGAATCGCCCTGGCCATGATAGGGGCAGCTATGGGCTACAGGGTACAGTTGACCATGCCCGAATGCGTCAGCGTTGAGAGACAGCGCGCCATTGAGGCATTTGGCGCTGAGATCAACCTCACCCCAGGGGACGAGTCAACCGACGGTGCCATCGTCCTGGCGCATCAAATCGTCCAGGAGCACCCTGAGCAATTCTATATGCCAAATCAATTCGATAATGAGAACAACGTACTTGCTCATTATGAGACTACCGGTCCAGAGATATTCACGCAGACAAACGGAGAGGTGGACGTGTTCGTCGCCGGAATGGGTACTACCGGAACCCTGATGGGCGTCTCAAAATACCTTAAAGAGCGCAAACCATCGGCGAGAGTCGTTGGCATCGAGCCCGAGTTAGACCATACAATTCAGGGGCTGAAGAATATGCGCGAATCTATTGTCCCCGGCATCTTTCGAAAAGATGCCCTGGACAGCCAAGTTACCATCTCAGATGAGGAAGCGTTCCAAACCACCAGATTACTTGCGACAAGTGAGGGCTTGTTCGTGGGTATGTCAAGTGGAGCAGCCATGGCAGGAGCGCTGAAGGTCGCTAAAGAGATGACCTCCGGCACAGTGGTGGTACTTCTACCAGACCGGGGTGATCGCTACTTGAGCACCTGCCTCTTCATGTCCAGGTGTGCCAAATGCCCGCCGTAGGCCACGTGACCGCACCGACCGAATAGATGTACACAGGTCATCCCTGCCTGAGCTGCCGTTGGACGCCATCGTCAGATCCCTATACACTGTTGTTATTGCTTTCGGCAGTACAAACCGACCTAACACTTGATGGAGGGGAATCATGAAAGTGCTTTATGAGGAACTAACCTACAGGGAACTCTCCGCGCCTCTGATGATTAGTCAACCTGACGACGCCTGGCATCCGTTAAAGGGCCGCAACTATATCGAGTGGTGGTACTTCGATGTGATGAATAGAGATGGGGGTATTGTTAGAGGCCAATTCCATATTTCCCGCGACGTTTTTTGGCCTCTAACGCTTAGGACAGGTGTTCGGGCAACCTACGTTAAGCCTGATGGGACAGAGATCCTCATTGAAGAGAAGTTCCCCTATTCCTCCTTCAAGTCTTCAACCGAAGTCTGTGATGTGGAAATCGGCAAGAACTTCCTCAAAGGAGACCTTTCGCACTACAAGCTACATATTGAGGACGGGGACAAAGTCCTCGACCTGGAGCTCGATTCTGAAATAGAAGGTTTCAAAAGCCACATGTGCTTCGGCGACGAGACAAAGTATATGTTTTGGGTCGTGCCACAGCCACGCAGCCACGCTAAAGGGACCTTCAGGACAAAAGACGAAACCTTAGACATAGAGGGATTGGGCTACCGTGACCACAACTGGTTAAACTTCTTTCCTCCGGACGTTATCGCATACTGGGATTGGGGAAGGGTCTATGACAAGGAATTCACCGTTATCTTTGCCGATATTTTCATGACTAAAAGATTTGACAATGCCGAAATAAAGCCGCTGGTGATTTATGACTTGGATAAGCTACTCTACCTGACAACGGAATCCAAGAAATGGAGCCTCACCAAAACAGATGTCAAGTACGATCCGGACACACAGACCGAATGTCCCCAGACACACATAGTAAAGGTCCAAGATGAGGACTTGCTCCTCGAGATGAATCTACACCTTGAGAAGGTCTTTCAAAAGATAGACCCGCTGGCTGACTTTAACCCGCTGCTAAGATTCCTGATTAGGACCTTCAAGGGAAAACCCGCGATAACTTCATTCTTCTCCCTCGGATCGGGGAGATTGAACTTCTCCGGGCGAGAAAACGCTTTGACCTGCCCCACAGTACACGAGTTTGTCCGGAATATCTAAGCGTCCGACAATATCTCTGTTTACTTCGTATCACCCTCGAACAGATGATGCTCCCTGTCCCCCACAAATAAAAACGCTGAAGTCTTTTCTTGCCTTCAGCAGCCTAGCTCTCCGCCCGAATCCTTAATTGCGTTCTCACGGTTCAGGCTTGTCTCCCCTGATCACGGCCTGACACCATCGCTGACAACTCCAGCATCAGAGCTAACTGCTCGCACCGGGGCAAAGGTCTTGCGATGCAGAGGGCAGGGACCCAAGCGCTGCAACCCCTCAATGTGCTCCGGAGTGCCATAGCCCTTATTTCGGACCAGGCCGTACCCAGGGAATTGCCTGTCTAATTGCACCATAATCCGGTCGCGGGTGACCTTGGCAATAATGGACGCTGCTGCAATCGAAAGGCATAGCCCATCCCCATTGACTATGCTCTTTTGTGAGATGCGAACGTCTGGCAGACGGACAAAGTCTAGAAGAAGGAAATCGGGAAAGCCTGGGAGTTGGTCCACAGCGTAGCGCATCGCCAGCCTGGTAGCGGCTACAATGCCCTGCTCGTCGACGACCTCATGCGAGACTATCCCTACTCCAAACGATATTCCGTCCTTCTGGATGCAGTCGAAAAGGAATTCACGCCTTTGCGGGGTCAGTTGCTTGCTATCTCGAAGCAGATGCAACCAGGATGGTCGGTCCTCCAGGGGAAGAATAGCCGCCGCAGCCACCACCGGCCCAGCCAACGGTCCACGACCGACCTCATCGACGCCGGCGATGAGCCTGTAGCCCTGCGCCCTCAGCCTCTCCTCTTCGATAAAGGTTGGTGTCTGGCTCACCGCTACCTTTGCCCTCTCAGAATTTGGGACATCGTACCACGGGCACGTGTGGTTGTCAAAATTCACCCCGTGTAGCGTCGTGACTCCTGTCACGACGGGGATTTCGTTGCCACAGGAGTGGCAACGCTACATCAATCAGCAGGCGCACATCAGTGTTGCAGGTAGTGCACCTTGCGCCTATACTATGGCCGTGTTGCGTACAGCCAATAGAAGAGTGCAGTGAAAACATATTTGGAAAAGACTCGAGGCCAGATTTCGCTGCTAACCGCTGCATTCGCCTTCTACAGCCTATACTATCGCCAACTTCTGTGGGTCAATGCGCGAAATCTCCGCCTGTCAAGCCCAAGCTCATTCATAGACTCACTTGAAACAATACGGTCAATCCAGATGGTGAGGGGTTATACTGCCTTGCTCCCCCTCCGGTTGGCCTCCCTGCACAAATTGTGCAGGGAGATAGACACACTGTCAGTGCCGGGCGATGTCGTCGAGTGCGGCGTTTACAACGGAGGGTCGGCTGCCTTGATGGCTTCCGTTTGCACCCGGTCCCCTCTGAATAGAAGTGTGTGGCTCTTCGACTCTTTCGAGGGACTACCCGAGCCCACTGAAAAGGATGGCGATAAAGCCCGAGCATGCGGATGGTGGTGCCACGGGGACCTGTCAAAGGTCAGAACGATCTTCCAGAAGCTGGGCGTTCCCGAGTCATGCATCCACATTGTCAAGGGTTGGTTCCAGGACACATTCCCTTCCGTGCGAACCGGAGACATAGCCCTTCTGCATATCGACGCAGACTGGTATGAAAGCGTAAAACTGTGTTTGGAGAGGTTCTACGACAGCGTCCAGCCGGGAGGATTTGTAGTCATCGATGATTACGGACACTGGGAGGGCTGCAAAAAGGCAACCGATGAGTTTCTAAGAAACCGGTCTCTCGATGTTACACTGACCAGAGTCGATTACACGGGTCGCTATTTCCAGAAGCCCCTGAAACCTGCACAAGCGCAGATGTAGCCGGCTACTCCCCACTCTTGGCGGGAGCCATTAGCGTGGTCAGCTTCTGCCTTGTGTCCGTCAGCCTGGAACTGACAGCGGAACTCAAATTTCTCATAACTATGTAGCCCATGCGGGGATTCTGCTCAAAGAGGCTTGTCAAATCTGAACCTTTAATGCAAATATCCTCTGTTTTCTCAATGCACCTGGTGGAGGCCGTATAGGTATGTGGTTCCACTACAGCAGACCATCCAAAGACATCCCCTTCCTCTGCCGTATGAACTGTGACTTCCACAACGCCCGAGGGCTGGCTGAGTTCAACTACGATGTCCACCTTCCCGCTACGGCAGAGGTGCAGTTCCATCGCTTTCTTGCCCTGGTGGAAGCAAAAAGCACCTTTGGGAAAGGTGCGTTCACGGCAAAGCTCCGCTAACTTGGTCAACTCGCTGTCGTCCAACCCCTTGAAAACTCCGAACTCCTTCAACCCCTTGACGGACACCATTTCTCCTCCTCCTCCACAGGCCACCTGGGCCCCCCTGAATTCGGCAGGCAAGCCAATCCTGAATGGCACGCCGTTATCAAACAGCGTACACTACAACGCGATTAGAAGGTCGCCTTCAGCTAGCTCCACTGAATATAGAGTCAATGGCCCCTTGGCCAGGCCGCTGACTTTCCCTCCCTCATAGTCAAACGTCGAGTGGCCTAAACTGCAGCAGCGCAAAAGAGGTTCTCCAGGCACAGGGTCAAGCTTGCGCCCGCCATGCGTACACTTGTTAGCAAAGGCCAGGTATCCCTCACCCTCGGTTTTTACGACGAGAACAGGTTTCTGCAGGTCCGGCCCTTTGAGATAGACTGCTCCTCCCTTTTCAGATAACTCAGGTATCTGGCCCACTTTCACACGTACCTTGCCACTTTCAAGGCTCCACAAGCCGGGACTTAATGGTTTCGTTTCGCAAATTCCAAAAATGGACTTGATAATACCAGCGATACCTGCCATCTCATTTCTCCTCTCTGG
>DAOUTY010000106.1 GCA_030668425.1 Chloroflexota bacterium | reverse complement strand
GCTAAATCGGACGAAGAAAGGGCGGAAGCCCTCGTGGGATTGGTGGAGAAGATCTGCATTGAACATCGCAACGGGGCTGGCGCTGCATCGTCCAATGTAAGAAGCGCCAAAGGCAAAAAGGGAAAGAGCAAGGGCAACAAGGATCGGGTGCAGGTGACTTCCGAACAGCTCAAGGCCTTGAAGTACATCGTCGTCAGAGAAAAAGTGGGGATGGGTGCTATCGAGCCAATGGTACGCGACACTTACATAGAGGACATCAGCTGCAGCGGGGTGGGGCACATATTCCTGGAGCACAAGATCTTCAAGGGGGTGAAGGCAGCAGTAGCCTTTGAAAACCACGGGGATCTGGACAGTTTCGTGCTTAGTCTCTCCGAGTCGATAAGAAAGCCGGTCACGCTACGCAAACCCATTGTAGATGCTACCCTGCCCGATGGTTCCCGAATCAACATAGTCTTTGGCAGGGAGGTCTCACGGCGAGGCAGCAACTTCACCATCAGAAAATTCGGTGAAACGCCGCTGAGCATACTAGAACTTATCGATTTCAAGAGCCTGAACTACGAAATGGCTGCTTATCTTTCCCTGATGATCGAAAATGAAATGAGCATGTTTATCGTTGGTGAGACAGCCTCGGGCAAGACCACTCTTCTCAATGCAGTGACCACCTTTATCCCGCTACGGTCGCGAATCGTGAGCATTGAGGATACGCCGGAGCTTCAGGTACCTCATACTAACTGGATCCGGGAGGTAGCCAAGGCTCCGGTTCCGGGGGAGCAGAAGGCTCAAGTGGACATGTTCGATCTGTTGAAGGCTGCATTGAGGCAGCGCCCCAATGTAATAATCGTGGGTGAGATCCGTGGTGTAGAGGGCAATATCGCCTTTGGGGCAATGCAGAGTGGCCACGAGGTACTGAGCACTTTCCACGCTTCCAATGTGGAGAAGCTAATCCAGCGACTGACAGGAAATCCGATAAGTGTGCCTAAAACGTATATGGACAACTTGAACGTTGTAGTATGCCAGAATGCGGTGAAGCTACCCAATGGAAAGAAGGGTCGCCGGGCAACCAGCATCAGCGAAATCGTTGGCTACGATCCTGTTGATGATAACTTCTCCTATGTGGAGGTGTTTCGCTGGAACCAGGCAAATGATAGCTTCGAGTTCGTAGGCAAAAAGAACAGCTACCTTTTGGAGGAGAAGATTGCCATCAAGCGTGGAATCCCTCCCAGCCAAAAGTGGCAGATCTATCCTGTGCTGGAGAGAAGGGCGAAGATTCTGGAAAAGCTGCATAAAGATAGGGGAGTGACTAACTTCTATGAGCTTCTCAACGTTCTGGCCAAGGCTCAACAAGAAGGACTCTTCTAAAAAGGACTCTCATGACTGGAACGTAAAAGTGATACCTTACTCCAAGGCGGAGGCCTAGAGGTTGCCATGCCAATAACATTGTTGCCCTTTGAACATAAAGAAGAGGCTGAGTCTTCCGGGCGTAACCCAGACGAGCACGATGAGTTATACCGGTCGCTCCCTGAGGCGTTTCAGGTGGCCTGTCAGGAGAACAGGCATCTCTGGGAATATCTATGCCAGCTTCCCCTTGATGTCGTGGCCGTTCCTGAGTACTGTACTAAGCTCAAACGGTCGCATGGTGATCTGAAGGAACACAATCTCATCTACCCTGTAGGGGGCGATATCTTCGTTCACATTTACGCGGAACCCGGTGGTGGCAGGCCCCACTATATACCGATAGAGCCGGGTCTGACTCAAGACCTGAGCACGGTGCTTCCTATGGTAGAGGAGATAATGTCGGGTAAAACCAGTGACCTCGGCGAGGCTGAATCGGACGAAGAAAGGGCGGAAGCCCTCGTGGGATTGGTGGAGAAGATCTGCATTGAAGGTCGCAACGGGGCTAGTGCTGCATCATCCAATGTAAGAAGCGCCAAAGGCAAAAAGGGAAAGAGCAAGGGCAATGAGGATAAGGTCCAGGTGACTCCCGAACAGCTCAAGGCCTTGAAATACGTAATTGTTAGAGAAAAAGTGGGGATGGGTGTCATTGATCCAATGCTACGCGACAGTTACATAGAGGACCTCAGTTGCAGTGGGGTGGGACACCTATTCGTGGAGCACAAGGTCTTCAAGGGCATAGAGGCAGCAGTAGCCTTCGAAAACCACGATGATCTGGACAGTTTTGTACTTCGTCTCTCCGAGTCAATAGGAAAGCCGGTCACGCTGCGCAGCCCCATTGTGGATGCTACCCTGCCCGATGGTTCCCGAATCAACATAGTCTTTGGCAGGGAGGTCTCACGGCGTGGCAGCAACTTCACCATTAGAAAATTCGGCGGAACACCGCTGAGTATTCTGGACCTGGTTGATTTCGGGAGCCTGAACTACGAAATGGCTGCCTATCTTTCCCTGATGATTGAGGAGGGCATGAATATGTTTATCGTTGGTGAAGCGGCCTCGGGCAAGACCGCCCTTCTCAATGCGGTGACTACCTTTATGCCTCTAAAGCACAAAATTGTGAGCATTGAGGATACGCCGGAGCTTCAGGTGCCCCATGCCAACTGGATCCGGGAGGTGGGCAAGGCTCCGATTCCGGGTGAGCCGAAGGCTCAAGTGGACATGTTCGATCTGCTGAAGGCCGCACTGAGGCAGCGCCCCGATGTAATAATCGTGGGTGAGATCAGGGGCGAGGAGGGGGCCATCGCCTTTGGCGCGATGCAGACAGGCCACGAGGTGCTGAGCACTTTCCACGCTTCCAATGTGGAGAAGCTAATCCAGCGACTGACAGGGTATCCGATCAATGTGCCCAAGACGTATATGGATAACTTGAACGTGGTAGTATGCCAAAACAACGTGAAGCTTGCCAGCGGAGAGGCCGCTCGCCGGGCAACCAGCATCAACGAAATCGTTGGCTACGATAGTGTTGCTAATATATTCTCCTATGTGGAGGTGTTTCGCTGGGACGCGATCTCTGATAGCTTCGATTTCGTAGGTAAAAGGAACAGCTACCTTTTGGAGGAGAAGATTGCCATGATGCGCGGAATCCCATCCAACGAAAAGTGGCAGGTCTATAGTGTGGTGGAGAGAAGGGCGAGGATTCTGGAAAAGCTGCATAAAGATAAGGGAGTGACTGACTTCTATGAACTTCTCAATGTTCTGGCCAAGGCTCAACAGGAAGGACTCTTCTAAGAAAGACTCTGTTGACAGCGAGTATCTTAGCTACGACCTGTTCTATCAGCTGTCGTATATGTCCTCTATAGCTGCGGCAGGGATCTCGCGCAGCCAGATATTCGAGTTTGCCAGCCAGCTTCCCTGCAGCTCTTCGCGCTATTTTAAGGAGATCCATCTTCTGGCCACGCAGATGCGTTATGACTACGCTGTGGCCTGTCGCATGGTGGGGGAGTCTGCTGAGGCCGAGTCGGTTAAAAGTCTGTTGCTACGCCTCGCAAGTTCGTTGAGTTCGGGAGAGAAGGAGGCGGACTTTCTGTCCCAGGAGGCAAAGGTCCAGGCCGAGGCTTTCAAGAATGAGTACGAGCGTGATGTAGAATCGCTGAGGAAATGGACTGAGGCGTACGCTGCTCTTATTATATCGGCGGCCCTGATTGTCATGGTGGCTGCAATTTCCATGCTCATCTATGCGGTGGCAACATCGTTCACTGTCACGCTAGTGGGAGTAACTGTGTGCGTTGCTGCCGTGGGATCCTGGGCGATACACAGAGTGTCTCCCAAGGAAGTCAGGGTTCACCCGCATTCATCAAAGTGCGCTGCCTACAGTAAAGCACGCTGGCTGGCAAGGCTTTTGTTGCCTGCTGCGGTTGCCTGTTTCTTTGTCACTCTGCTGGCGGGTTTCGGACTGGGATGGGCGCTCATCATGGGCTCTATCTTGATATTTCCTATAGGGGTAGCTGGTGTCCGGTTTGATCGCCAGATTAGGAAAAAGGATACCGACATCAGCACTTTCCTCAGGTCGCTGGGAAATGTAGCATCGGCAGTTGAGATAACGGTGTCCAATGCCCTGGAGAGGCTGGATCAAAGGTCAACGGCGAACCTTGCAAAGGATGTGGGGCGTCTCCATGCAAGGCTGGATTCCAGACTGAAGCCGGAGATATGCTGGCAGCGATTCTCTCTTGAAACGGGCAGCGAGACTATATACAGAAGCGTGAAGATGTTTAACGATGCCGCGAGGCTGGGTGGTGACCCGCAGGAGGTCGGGGAACGTTCTTCTCTGGTAGCGACGACCCTGGACTTTTTGCGTGCCAAGAGAGCGCAAGTATCATCCTCGTTCACGTTTCTAGCTTTGGGTATGCATGGTGCTATCGTTGCTCTGTTGGTATTTGTGGTACAGGTCATAACGCTGTTCGCTAAGGTGGTGGAGGGGGTTTATACGCAATCTGTAGCTGAGGCGCAGACAAAGGCTGTCGAAGTGTTTAGCTTCAGTTTCGATAGTGTTCGCCTTCTCGAAACCTTGACACTGCCCTGTATCCTGGTTATGTCTGTCGCGACAGCTTTTGCTGTCAAGGCTGCCGATGGTGGCAACAACTACAAGCTTTTCAGCTATCTTGCTGTGACCCTTGGTTTATCAGGGATGGGGCTGGTGATAATACCCGGGTTAGTCGATGGGATCTTCTCGTCGATCGAGATGATGTAGGGGTAACTAAAGGAGGAGAGGATAGTAGTGGGTTTAGCACGATGGACTCGGTTGGCGCTGGATCGTTCGGGGACTGCTTTTGGGGCTTTGTTCGCGGGTGTTGACGGCAATTCTCTTTTAGAAGAAGACCCTGTGGGAGAATTCCTGTCACACAAGAAGGACGGGGCTTTTCAACTGGGGGATGAGGAAGGTGGGGAGGGGGCACAAGCAAGCCTTGAACCCCGGGTAACCAGGGCTGAGGGTGGGGACACCGAGGCGCTTGAACCAGCCGCAGCGGACCTGGAGCAAAGCCCTGAAGAGCAAGAGCTTGAGGCGGAGGATTTGGGGCTTATGTCCTTAGATGAAGATGAGGAGGGGGCTGTTGAACTTGAGGAGGAAGCGGAAGAGGTGGCAGCGGCAACTGATGAGGCCCTCAGGTTTCTTGAGGATGAATCAGAAGAGGCGGTGGAGACGACCGACGACGGGCTCCGTGTTCTTCAGGTGAAAGGCGAAACCGTCGAGATGGCAGCGGTGGCTGATGACGAACCCCGGGTTGTTGAGGCAGAAAACCGGGGCATCGAGGCGCCGGCATCAGGGGGTAATGACCCTCGGACGCTTGAAACGGAAGGGCAGGAGGTCGATGTGGCCGCACCAGGCGGCGATGACCTAGAAGCGGTTGAAGAAAAGGGGCAAAAGGTCAAGATTTCTGGTTCACCACAGGTGAAGGAAGCTCAAGGAGATGAGGAGGATAGCCTGTTAGATGTTTTCAAAAGCGAACCACTCGCAGAAAATCCGATCAGCGTACTCGCTCAGGGGCTGGAGGAGATGAATATCTATTCTTTGCTGGAGGAGATGAAAGCGATCACTGACAAGGTCAGGAAATCATCCTAGAGGATTTTGGACATTGTCCTGAACTGTCCCAGTGGCTCGGTTCTCTCGCCGGCCTACAGATGGAGCATATTGTTGCCCAGTACGCCCACAAACAGCACTACCAGCAACATCTGGCAAGCGATCATTGCTTTGAGGTGCGTGGTCTTGGTTGCCAGCCACCAGAATCCCAGCCCTATAACTATGGTGACTAGAAGTTTTGCCCCGTAGAACAATACCTCATTGTGTGATAACAGAGCCCTGGCGAAAGGATTACCCTCGATATTGGCGGTGTTCTGGAGGCAGAGGTAGGTAACGCTGGCATCAGCGAGGGATAAGATAACCCAGACGATTGCCAGGAACTGGGCTATTCTCACCAGATTCGTTTGTGTGCGCGCCAGAGGTCTATCCAGCATGGTTACCTTTCTGCTTGAGAACACATAGGGCTTATGGGAGCAGCACCGTGTTCCTGGCACTGTATTGATACGGAGTTATACCAGGCCATAGCACCGAGGCCACGCTGCTACTATCGTACTAGTACAATCGTAAGAAACTTCATTGTCAAAGTCAACGTAACATTTATTGATATTCCTTTACTCCACCTCTCGCATTTGCCCGAATCCGTGGTTATGGTTGCGACTATTGATGGAAGCCTTTAGAAATATCAGAACCACAACTCGGACATTACCCTTTAATAATCATCTGTCAAGCCCCCAATGGATGTCTGATCTATATCAATCATGTATGTCCCCGTATAGATTTTTTGCGGTATTATATATCTCGCAGTAGAATACCTCAAGTGATGATTTT
>DAOUTY010000196.1 GCA_030668425.1 Chloroflexota bacterium | reverse complement strand
GGAGAAGAAGCAACCGGGGATGCTATCTCTTCATCCGATACCGCTACAGTGCAATTGGCAGTGCCGCCGCGCATTTCGGCACCGTACGAGGGCAGATAGGTTATGTATTTTCCCTCCAGCATTGCCGCCTGGGCCAAGTTGAGGCCCATAGAGAGGACGCCCTGCCCTCCAAAGCCTGCAAAGATTGTTTTAATTAGCATCGCTTGCCCCAGTTGCGTCCTTTATTACTCCCAGGGGGAACTCCTTGGTCATCACTTTCTCGATCCACTGCCATGATTCCAGCGGACTCATTCTCCAGTTGGTAGGACAGGCGGAGAGTATTTCCACAAGTGAGTAACCGAGACCATCGATTTGCGCCTGGAAAGCCTTGCGGATAGCCTTTTTCGTCTTCCTGATGTTAGCCGGTGAGCTCACTGCGGTGCGCTCAATATACACTGCACCTCTGGCCAAGGCCAGCATTTCGCTCATTTTGATAGGATATCCTTCCAGACTTACATCCCGTCCGTAGGGAGTGGTGGTGGTCTTCTGGCCCGAAAGTGTAGTTGGGGCCATTTGCCCGCCGGTCATTCCGTAGACAGCGTTGTTCACAAAAATAGAGGTTATTCTTTCCCCTCTATTAGCGGCATGTATAGTCTCGGCGGTACCGATGGCGGCGAGGTCACCATCACCCTGATAAGTAAATACGATTACCTCGGGATCTGTCCTCTTGATGCCAGTAGCCACAGCCGCTTCTCTGCCGTGGGCCGATTCTGCCATATCTATATCAAAATAGTGATGTGCGAAGACGGAACACCCGGGTGGGGGGATGCCGACGACTATATCACGTAGATTCATCTCGTCGATAACCTCGGCTATGAGCCTGTGGATAATAGAATGCCCACATCCGGGGCAGTAATGGAAAGGATTCCTCTTTAATGACTTGGGCCGGGAGTATACTTTTCTCATTTCCCTACTTCAAACCTTTCTGATAACAAAGGCGTGAGACTATCAGAGAAACCTCGCTGGGGGTTGGAATTACGCCTCCTGGCCTGCCGTGGAAGAAAATCTCCCCTTTGCCTTCCAAGGCTAATTGCACATCTTCTATCATCTGGCCCATATTCATTTCAAAGACAAGGAAGTATTTTGTCTTCTTGGCCAACTCCCGTACTTTGTCGGAAGGAAATGGCCAGAGGGTAATCGGCCTCAACATTCCTACTTTCAGGCCATTCGACCGTGCCGTCTTGATTGCTCCTTTGGCAATCCGGGCTGCTATTCCAAAAGCAATGACTATTAGCTCTGCATCTTCAACCATAAAGGCCTCGTAACTGGTTTCTTGTTTTTTGATCAATTGGTATCTGCGGAACAGACTCCAGTTTATCTCTTCCAGTTCACTTGGCTTTGAGGTAAATGTTTTAATAACTCTGCTCGGGTGTCCCTTAGCTCCTCTCATTGCGTTGCTTCTGACCGGCAATTCTTCAGGGGCTTCGTATTTGAATTCTACAGGCTCCATCATCTGCCCTAACATGGCGTCTCCAAGGATGATTACAGGAATTAAATACTTGTCGGCAAGGTCAAATGCGCGGTGGGTGAGGTCTGCCAGCTCCTGTCCCGATGATGGCGCTAAAACTATGGTTCGATAATCCCCGTGACCTCCGCCCCGAGTAGCCTGGAAGTAGTCTGACTGAGAGGCTGATATACTTCCCAACCCTGGCCCGCCTCTGGACATATTGACAATGACTGCGGGAAGTTCGCAAGCTGCCAAATAAGAGATACCTTCCTGCTTGAGGCTGATTCCAGGGCTGGAGGAGGAGGTCATAGCTCTGGCCCCGGCCAGACTGGCTCCGTATACCATGTTTATGGCCGCAATCTCACTTTCTGCCTGGATGAAAGTACACCCCTTCTTCCTGCTCAGGTGGGTAGCCATATACTCGGTTAGTTCATTCTGAGGGGTAATGGGGTAACCGAAATAACCCTGACAGCCAGCCCTGATGGCTGCTTCGCCAATGGTGCTATTTCCATTCATCAGAACTCTAGCCACGGTAAACCTCTATTGCCACTTCAGGACATACTAATGCGCAGATAGCGCAGCCTGTACATTGGCCGCTGTCATTTAAGAAAACTGTCAAATAGCCACTGGCATTCAACTTATCGGAAGCAGAGATCGCGTCCTTGGGGCAGAAGGATATGCAGATTTGGCATCCCTTGCAAAGCTCCTGATCAACTTCAATATATCCCTTTATGCTAGTATCTGTCTTCCCTGAGCTCATTTGAGCAGCCTCCTGATAAAGCCCCTGGTACAACGCATCAATTCTAAGTCTCTAGCGCGTCAGAGTCAATCATGTTAGGGGCAAAGGCATTGATGTGATACTGTGCCTTGCGGGGAATCATAAAGCGCTGAGAGTGAAAACCGTAGATACATGAAGTGCAAAGTAGCACAGGCGACCCTGATGGAATTCCAATCGGCGTGTACAATACGTGGCCTACTCAGTCGAGGCATCGTGCCTACAAACGAGCAGCCTAATTTATGGCATTGTAGACTGACGTAAGCAATTTGGGCGAGACTTTTTGAGGGACATGAGGCAAGAAGCTTACGCCGGCTTGCCGAAGAGTATGGTGTTTCCTATGAGGCAGCCAGGGGGAGCCTTCGATCTCGTTCAGAAACGCGCAAGTACTAACGCAGAAGCAGGGTCTTCCCAGATGGACAATCAGCTTTTTGGGTAATTCTGATCGCGCAGTATCAGCTTTCACGCTGATCTATTCAAAACATCCCGGTACCGCACCTTGGGCACACATGTGTGAGGGGATCTCAAATCTCCAGGTATGTGGTTCGCTTCTCTAGAGTTACTAGGAGTCGTCTGACAGGTGGGCCATTCCCACTTCGCTGACCCGGGCATATTCGTTGGCTATAGCATATCTTGCTGAGTTTTCGCGGCAGCTCTGAGACTTTCGCTACTTCAGGCAGAGCTTCGAGTCTGTTAGGCAGTCGGGCGAGATTTCCTGAAAAGAGCTTGATCGTGACCCCTTTGCCTGCTGAACCTCCCAGATCTAAGACTCTGATCTCAGGGAACTTTGTCAGCCGAGTCAGCATTTTCTGCATTTTACCTACATCCACGGTAGGCCTGATCTCCAATTCTGCTGTACCCTCGGAGGTCGCGGGCTTCTCCTTTCGATCGTTGCCCTCCCGACTGGGCGCAGGTTGCCCCGGCATTGCTTTGACTGTTGTCTCCGCTGAGGCCTTGATTTCTGTTGCTTTCTCATCTGTTGTCTTGAAGATGCGCTGAGCCCGCTGCTCCGCTGCTGATCCTCTTTGTTGACAGATATCTTCGGCTTGCGCGATAATTTTCCCAGCTAGCGCCCTGGCTTTATCTTCCACCCTGGCAATAATATTGTCTGCGCGTGCCTCAGCTTTCTCTTCGGCCTGCGCGATAATCTTCTCAATTTGTGCCCTGGTTCTCTCTTCCGCCCTGGCGATGATGACCTCTGTGCCTACCTCCGATTTCTCTTCCACCTGCGCGATAATCTTCTCAGCTTGAGCCTTGGCCCTCTCTTCCGCCCTGGCGATGATGACCTCTGCGCGTGCCTCGGCTTTCTCTTCCACCTGCCCGATAATCTTCTCAACATGGGCTCTGGCCTTCTCATCCGCCCTGGCAATGATGACCTCTGCGCGTGCTTCGGCTTTCTCT
>DAOUTY010000168.1 GCA_030668425.1 Chloroflexota bacterium | reverse complement strand
CTGGAGGGAAAATACATAACCTATCTGCCCTCGTACGGTGCCGAAATGCGCGGCGGCACTGCCAATTGCACTGTAGCGGTATCGGATGAAGAGATAGCATCCCCGGTTGCTTCTTCTCCGGAGTTCATCGTAGCTATGAATCAGCCATCCCTGATTAGATTTCAGAATCAGATTGAGTCAGGAGGCCTGTTCTTTATCAACTCCTCCCTAATAGAAGCCGAAATCTCCAGGGGTGATATTGACATTGTCAAAGTCCCGGCAAATAGTATCGCTGAAGAATTGGGGAGTCCAAGGTCTGCCAACATGGTGATGCTGGGAGCATTCACCAAGAAAAGCAACCTTGCTTCCCTTTCCAGCGTAATTGAGGCGTTAAAAGACACATTGAAGAATAAGCAAAAACTGATCGCAATCAATAAAAAAGCCTTACAGGCAGGATACGATCTATTCTGAGACAAGTTATGGTTTTTGGTTAAGAGACATTTTGGAGTGGAATCTCAACGAATGTAGAATCTCTGGGCCGAATACTTAATGGAGAGTAACTTATGTGTCTAAAGCAGATTTCGATTAGTCTGGAGAACGCGCCGGGGCAGTTCTTGACAGTGAGCGAATGTCTGGGGGTTGAAGGGATAAATATCAGGGCCATTTCAGTGGCCGACACTTCCGACGTCAGTACTGTGAGATTTGCAACAGATAACCCTGAGAAAACTGCCAATGTCCTGAGAAGCCATGGTTATTCTGTAAAAGAAACCGAGGTATTAGCAGTAGAGGTTCCCGATCACCCCGGTGGCCTTCAGGCCGTACTCAAGCCCCTTAAGGGAGCAAATATTAATGTCCACTATCTTTATCCCTATCTGGGCAGGGGAGAGAGCGGGCAGCCCATAATTATCATTGGCGTGGACAAAACCGAAAAGGCGCTAGAGGTATTGAAAAAGAACTGGGTTCACACCTTCGGGAAAGAGATTTGTGCCCTGTAAGTAGCCTGACCCCCGAAGGGGACGCCATTTATTAACTCTTCATCCTTCCGCATTAATCCGAGGAACCTGACAGCCTTCACTTGAACGTTATAAGCATCGATAATCCGATTAATATTACTCACATAACTCGAAGCGGCCTATGAAACTCTCTACCAAAAGGCGAAACGCTACACGGGCACTGCTCGACCTGGCCCAGCAACACGGCGAAGGTCCCATCTTGATCAGGAACGTTTCGCGGAGGCATGAGACCTCTTAGCAAGACTTACTTGGGACGGAGCGAAACTGAGGAGAGTAGCTTGAATGTCAAGAATAGCCGATGACATCACCCAGCTAATCGGAAATACACCGCTCGTCAGGTTAAACAAGCTTGCACAGGGATTGGGCGCCCGCGTTGTGGCAAAGCTTGAATCCTTCAATCCCGGCGGCAGCGTGAAGGACAGGATTGGTATCTCCATGCTCAAGGCCGCTGAGGATGCTGGACTGATCGAAAATGACACGGTCATCATCGAGCCTACAAGCGGCAACACGGGAATTGCGCTAGCATTTGTCTGCGCGACCAGGGGCTATAGACTGATTCTCACTATGCCCGACACAATGTCCGTTGAGCGAAGGCAACTCCTGGCCGCTTTTGGAGCGGAAGTGGTATTAACTCCAGGGGCAGAGGGGATACGGGGAGCAATCGACATGGCTGAAAAGCTGATAAGGCAAAATCCCAAATCTTTCATGCCACAACAATTCAAGAACCCCTCCAATCCTCAGATCCACAGAGTAACAACTGCAGAGGAAATCTGGCGAGATACAGGTGGCGAGGTGGATATTCTGGTTTCAGGTATAGGCACAGGAGGGACGATCTCTGGCGTAGCTGAGGTAATCAAGTCGAGAAAACCACAATTCAAGGCCATTGCTGTCGAACCCGCTGATTCGGCGGTTCTCTCCGGTGGCAAGCCCGGCCCGCACAAGATACAGGGCATTGGCGCCGGATTCGTGCCTGAGGTATTGCGATTAGACCTAATCGATGAAATAATCAAGGTTACCAATGAGGATGCACTGACAACGGCAAGGAGATTAGCCAGAGAGGAAGGGATATTGGCAGGAATATCCTCGGGAGCAGCTACATGGGCAGCTTTGGAGGTTGCCAGGAGGACAGAGGACAAAGGTAAGCTGATAGTTGTGGTTCTGCCCGACACCGGAGAGCGTTATCTAACTACCTGGCTTTTCCCGGAATAAACACAAGGGCCGAGACGAGGAGGTTGACTTGTTTAAGACCTTTAGAGAGGATATCAAGGCTGTTTTCGCCAGAGACCCCGCAGCTAGAAATAAATTAGAGGTCCTGCTCTTTTACCCTGGGCTACACGCTTTGTGCCTTCACCGTCTCGCCCACTATCTCTGGAAGCATAGACTGCTCCTGCTTTCCCGCTTCGTCTCTCACACCGCTCGCTTCCTGACAGCAATCGAAATTCATCCCGGCGCTGTCATCGGCAGGAGGTTTTTCATCGACCACGGGTCAGGTGTGGTAATTGGGGAGACAGCGGAGATTGGAAACGATGTGCTGATATATCAAGGTGTGGTTCTTGGCGGGACAACCCTCGAGAAGAAGAAGCGCCATCCCACTATTGGTAACAATGTGGTTATTGGCTCAGCAGCGATACTGCTTGGTCCCATCACTGTGGGGGACGGCTCCCGGATCGGCGCAAACTCTGTCGTCGTAAGGTCTGTGCCCCCCGGGTCTGTCGTGGTTGGGGTTCCCGGGCGCGTAGTGGGGGGCCGACAGGCTTCAGGCATGGATCTAGAGCACGGGCAACTGCCTGACCCCTTTAGCGAGGCTGTCAGGCTCATTCTGGAGGAACAGACACGGCTGGGCGAGCGCTTAAGAAAACTTGAGGAATCCTGCGGTCTAACGGCTGCTGCAGACGAACTGGCTGAAAAGATAAGCGAGATTGAAAAGGCATTTACCGACGGCGAGGGGACACAAGACGAGGGAAAACAGTAAGACCTGAAACGGAAGATTCTGGCAGCCTGTTGCGCAGCATCAACCCACCAGGCAGTGCTACCCGTCAAGCGGATAGAGATTAAAGAACAGTTGGGCATCACCGGCGGCGCTGCCACGAACATCGGCGTGGTCAAGATGGTAGAAAAGGAGCCTGGGATTAGTGCTGCTGCCATGAAGCTTGCCCCCAAATCGCTGCCGCCTTGGGAGCCGCCTTCTTCGCACGGGACTTCGTGCGAAATTCACCCGATGCCAAATGATGCCCAGCGACTTTGTTCCCGCTAGAAACTCATACTCCCGAGAAAGCAGAGGACCATGGCCCGAGTTATCATGACTATGAGCGGTGGGGTGGATTCATCCGTCGCCGCCGCCCTGCTTAAACAGGAGGGGCATGCGGTCATTGGGGTGACCATGAGCATATGGGACGGAGAATCCCCCCTGGAACTGGGATCTCGGCACGGGTGTTACAGCCCCGATGAAAAGGATATTGAGGACGCTCGCAAGGTAGCGCAGACCTTGGACATTCCCTTCCACGTTTTCGACCTCAGGCAGGAATACAAACTAGAGGTTCTGGACTATGTTCGCCGGGAGTACCAGTTGGGGAGAACACCCAATCCCTGTGTTAGATGCAATCGCCGGGTCAAGCTGGACAAGTTGATCGAAAAGGCTCGTGAATCAGGAATCTACTTCGATTATGTCGCTACAGGCCATTACGCTCAGGTGGAACAGGACCAAGTCACCCATCGCTATTTACTTAAGAAAGCCAGGGATAAGGCCAAAGACCAATCCTACTTTCTCTTTGCCTTATCCCAGAAGCAGCTCGGGCGTAGTCTCTTCCCTCTGGGTAACTATACCAAGAAAGAGGTAAAGGCAATAGCTTCCGACCTGCGCCTCGGACTCAATGATAAACCAGAGAGCCAGGATTTTGCCGCAGGAGGCTACTATTCTCTTCTGGGTGAGGCAGCGCAGCCGGGACCAATACTTGATAGACAAGGTAACGTCCTGGGTGAACACCGAGGAATCCCGTTCTACACCATTGGGCAGCGTAAAGGGCTGGGCCTATCAGCACGGGAGGCTTTTTATGTTACCGATATCGACCCTGAGAGAAATACCATCCGCGTCGGGCCAAAAGAGGAAGTGTATGGGAACGAGCTTACATGCTCAGGGCTAAACTGGATAGCAATACAAGAGCTAGAGAGACCTGCTAGCGTAAAGGCGAAGATACGGTACAGCCATAATGAGGCAGATGCTGTAGTAGCTCCTCTCGGCGAGGACAAAGCACACGTCAAGTTCAGAGAGCCGCAGATGGCGATCACTCCAGGACAGGCCGTAGTCTTTTATAATGGAGATGTAGTTGTGGGCGGCGGCACAATAGAACGAACAACAAAGTGACAGCTTGGCTTGGATACTTGCGATCTGCCAAAGCAGGTGATGGAACTGTTAGGCCTGGAGGCCAATTAGAAAGCAAGACCGCTGCGACGGAGTTGGCAATAGGTAAGGCATAGACAATGCCTCGCTTACAAGATAGGAAGGTCCTTCATGAAGAACCGCTT